>NZ_BKFU01000002.1:0-144931 GCF_008980265.1 Acinetobacter sp. TUM15064
TTTTTATATCAAAAACATATTGATCACATTTCAAACAAACTTAAGTAATTATTTATATTCAATATATCTTATGAAAAATTATATGTTTAGACTTTAGTCTAAGTATTAAAAATCATTAGCAAGTTTAAATCCTACTAAACATTCAAAATTCGATGCATTAATCCAAAATTGGTTATACCAATTTAATTATTCTTTAGATTTCGGTGCTTTTGAAACGTTTTTAAACTAAAAAACGTAGTCTCGGTTAAAACTAAATAGGCAAGATACAAACACTGACCTTCTTGATAATTTTTTAATAGTAATAGCATGTCTATAAACTTGATTTTTTTTAAAGGCCTATGTTTTTTTCAGAAAAATCATTTGGAAAAGTGCTACAATCGCGAAAATATATATTCTTTCAGGCCACCCATTCTCGGTGCCTATATTTATATCGTTAGGATTAACAATGACTAATAATGCAACTATCTTGCAGAATGTCCCAGTTGGCAAAAAAGTTGGTATTGCCTTCTCTGGTGGTCTAGATACTTCAGCTGCACTTTTGTGGATGAAACAAAAAGGCGCAGAACCTTATGCTTATACAGCAAACTTAGGTCAGCCTGATGAAGACGACTACGATGCGATTCCAAAAAAAGCGGAAGCGTATGGCGCAGTAAAAGCTCGCTTAGTTGATTGCCGTTTACAGCTTGCGCTTGAAGGTATTGCTGCGATTCAATGTGGTGCATTCCACATCAGCACTGGCGGTGTTCCCTACTTCAATACCACGCCTTTAGGTCGTGCAGTTACAGGTACTATGCTTGTTACCGCAATGAAAGAAGATGACGTCAACATTTGGGGTGACGGTTCAACGTATAAAGGCAACGATATTGAACGTTTCTACCGTTATGGTCTCTTAACCAACCCAGCACTTAAAATCTATAAACCTTGGTTAGACCAAACGTTTATTGATGAGTTAGGTGGTCGTGCTGAAATGTCGCAATTTTTGATCGACAACGGCTTTGACTACAAAATGTCGAAAGAAAAAGCATACTCAACAGACTCAAACATGCTGGGTGCAACACACGAAGCAAAAGATCTTGAATACCTCAATGCAGGGATCAAAATTGTTGACCCAATCATGGGCGTTGCTTTCTGGAAAGACGAAGTAGAAATTCAACCTGAAGAAGTATCTATTACTTTTGAAGAAGGCTTCCCTGTTGCAATCAACGACCAACGTATCGAAGATCCTGTTGAGTTCATTCTTGAAGCCAATCGTATTGGTGGTCGTCATGGTCTAGGTATGTCTGACCAAATTGAAAACCGTATTATTGAAGCGAAATCTCGCGGTATTTATGAAGCACCTGGTATGGCCCTTCTACATATTGCTTATGAGCGTTTGGTTACGGGTATTCATAACGAAGATACGATCGAACAATATCGTATTAACGGTTTACGCTTAGGTCGTTTGCTTTACCAAGGTCGTTGGTTCGACTCTCAAGCATTAATGCTTCGTGAAACTGCACAGCGTTGGGTTGCGAAAGCGATCACAGGTACTGTGACTTTAGAACTTCGTCGTGGTAATGACTACACGATTATGAACACTGAATCTGAAAACCTCACTTATGAAGCTGAACGTTTGACGATGGAGAAAGGTGATTCAATGTTTACGCCAATGGACCGTATTGGGCAGTTAACGATGCGTAACTTAGACATTACCGATACTCGTGCGAAACTTGGTATTTATACCAATACTGGTTTGCTAGCTGTAGGTACGGGTTCTGCTGTTCCACAGTTGAAAGACAAGAACAAATAAGTTGATTCCATGTCAAAAAAACCGCTCATAAGAGCGGTTTTTTATGCTTTATTCAGTACAACTCGATGTGGTTAAAGGCTGATAATAAATCTGATTCCGCCCTAATTGCTTGGCACGGTATAAGGCTTGGTCAGCAATCCTGAGTAACTCTACTTTGCTCAAATCCATTTCACCTTTAAAGACCGTAATTCCTAAGCTAATGGTCACAAATGCAGATACTTCAGACATTTCATGCGGGATTTCCAAGCGCTCAATCGCTCGGTAAATATTCGAGGCAACTGCATAGGCACCATGTGCATCGGTTTCTGGTAATAACACGACAAACTCTTCGCCACCATAACGCGCAACAAAATCCATATGCCGAATTGCATTTTTAATGGATTTAGCAATGGATGAAATGACATCATCACCTTTTTGATGCCCATAAAAATCATTATATTTTTTGAAAAAATCAACATCAATAAACAAAATAGATAAAGGTGTTTCATCCTGACGGGATTGTTCATAATAAGTATCCATCATTTCATCAAAATTTCGACGATTTGAAATTTTCGTCAACTCATCATTTTGACTCAAATGTAGAAGCTCAGAAGTATGAATCCGATGGATTTTTTCACTAATTTTCGCACGCCGAATATTTAGAAAAATGATACGTTCACGAGCATAAATCATGCGCCCGATGGCAAAGCCTAGTAAACAACTCCCAAACATAACGCGACTCATCACAATTGCATCAAACTTGACCAAAGTCGAAATAAGAACTAAAAAAGAAACACCAGCAGCTACGATACCTGTCATAAAAACATATAAAGGTTTTACCCCAGTCAACAAATACCCCAATACATAGATCATACAAATGATCATCATTGCTTGGTGGCGCAAAGCTTCAGTATGTACAGACATGGTGAGCCAAGTCGTCGAGACCACTGCCCAAAACACGACAAACAAAGCAGCATAAGCAAAAAAAGGCTTAAGCTTTACAAAATGTGAAAAAACATAAAGAAATAAAAGACAGGCTGCACCGTTCAGTAGCCCTAATAGGCAATGAATGAAATCTTCTTTGAAGTGTGACTGTTCAATAATCCAATAGTCACCAGGAATAATTAAAACCGCAAAAATAAAATAGACCAAAACACCTGACCAAAAAAAGTCATTAATATTGCGGCGTGCGCGTTCTAAGTTTAAACGCCAAAACTCCTGCTCTAATTTCTGCGGGAAAACCTGCCCAACACGGCGATTATGCCGTGCAATCAGCCCTTCCATTTTTTCTTTATCGTACTGAAGTTTGGCGAGGTTATATTTATATTCCATACCAGACCAGATTTAATTCTTGTAGTCGATTAAAAATAACACAAATTTACAAAGATTAATCATAATAATCAGACAATATGTCTTTATTTGTCGTTACCATTTTTAACGTATATGCATTATCATCTGTTTTATTTCTCTGACAGAAATCGCCTTGAATACGATTACGATTCTCCAGCCAGATGATTGGCACGCTCACCTTCGTGATGGTCTTGCATTACAACGTACTGTTCCCGATTTAGCCAAGCAGTTTTCCCGCGCTATTTGTATGCCAAATACAGTGCCTCCTGTCAAAACTGTCGAGGAAGCGAATGCGTATCGCGAACGCATCATGGCGCACGTACCAGAAGGTAATACTTTCGACCCACGTATGGTATTGTATTTTACTGATACAACTTCTCCTGAAGAAGTAAAGAAGATTAAAAACTCTGAGTTCGTAAATGCGATTAAACTCTACCCTGCTGGTGCAACCACCAACTCTGATAATGGCGTGAGCGATATTCGTAAAGTCTATGCCGTCATTGAGCAACTCGAAGAGCACCAAGTTCCCTTATTGTTACATGGTGAAGTTACGCATAATCATGTCGATATTTTCGACCGTGAAAAACGTTTCTTAGATGAAGTACTCTCTCCATTACTCAAACAATTCCCAAAACTAAAATTGGTTTTAGAGCACATCACCACCAGTGAAGCAGCCAACTTTGTTTTAGAACAAGATCGTAATGTAGCAGCAACGATTACCCCACAGCATTTATTGTTTAATCGCAATGATATGTTGGTCGGTGGTGTGAAGCCGCACTTCTACTGCTTACCCATTTTAAAGCGTCAAACCCATCAACAAACATTGCTTGAAGTGGCAACCAGTGGCAACCCTAAGTTTTTCTTAGGTACAGACAGTGCGCCACACTCTAAAAATGCCAAAGAAAACGCATGTGGTTGTGCAGGCTGTTATAGTGCACCAACTGCAATTGAACTTTATGCACAAGCATTCGATCAAATAAGCAAAATTGAACGCCTTGAAGGTTTCGCAAGCCACTTTGGTGCCGATTTCTACGGTCTACCGCGCAATACTTCAACAATTACACTAGTAAAAGAAGACCAAGTCATCCCTGAAAGTTTAGACTATTTGGATGGTGAACAGATTATTCCGCTGTATGCGGGTAAAACCATTCAATGGAGAAAAGTGTGACAAATGAAACATTGCCAATAATTGGTCAGCGTTTCCGTGGTTTTCTACCTGTTGTTGTCGATGTCGAGACAGCAGGTTTTAATGCACAGACCGATGCCTTATTGGAAATCGCTGCAATTCCGATTATTTATAATGAAGAAGGTCAATTTGTCCCAGGGCCTGCACATCATGCGCATATCAACCCATTTGAAGGTGCAAACTTAGACCGTCGCTCATTGGACTTTATTGGAATTGATCCCTTTAATCCCATGCGTATGGCTATGGCTGAAGATGAAAAAACAGCATTAAAACGTATTTTTAAAGCCGTCAATGAAGTTCGTCGCCAACAGAACTGTACACATGCGGTCTTGGTCGGTCATAACGCCCACTTTGATTTAGGTTTTGTACAGGCTGCTATTAATCGTACAGGGACCAAAAATCAGAATCCCTTTCATAGCTTTTCGGTCTTTGATACCGTCACCTTAAGTGCTGTGATGTTTGGTCAAACGGTTCTTGCAAAATCATGTATTCAAGCAGGAATTGAGTTCGATGGTAGAGAAGCCCACTCAGCTTTATACGACACTCAAAAGACCGCTGAACTGTTCTGTTATATTTTGAACAAACTCGCACCACACCTACTTGACACTCTGGTGGCGGATCAATAAGATACCGCCATCCTCGCAACGTCCCTATCGTCTAGAGGCCTAGGACATCGCCCTTTCACGGCGGTAACCGGGGTTCGAATCCCCGTAGGGACGCCATCTTATTTATATTCTTATAATCCTATATTTTCATCTTGCAAATTTTCTTGCATATATAATATTTTTATTTCAATAACTTACTCGCTATACTGTAAATCATTTTTAAGTGCTTTATGACTATGCTGAAAAAAGCTTTGATCTGTTTATTGATCTTATCGCCATCTTTTTTTTACCTTTGGTATGTCAATCAAGATACTCACTCGCCCCAACCAATCAACTCGTCACAAGAAGTGCATTCAAACACCGAAAGCAAAAGCTCATACCCAACACCCGATCACTAAGATATACAACTCAAATATTTGTTTTTTAAATTAATCTAGATACTTCATCCGAAAATTCCAATTTATGTGAATTTTCATCTTATTAAAAACTAGAATATCACTTTAAGCCCATTGTTTCATTTACTATGCAATCTGCAACACCGCCTTCACAACCCTCAACGAATTCACCGCAAAATACCTCATTGAAACGTGCCATGAGCACGCGTCACCTGATCATGCTATCGCTAGGTGGTGCCATTGGCACAGGCCTATTTATGGGCTCAGGTGAAGTAATTTCTCAAGCAGGCCCTCTCGGTGCTGTGCTGGCTTATATTATTGGTGGTTTAATTGCATATATGGTCATGCTTTGCCTCGGGGAGCTTGCAGTACATTTACCTGTTTCTGGTTCATTTGGTGCCTTTGCAACACGTTATATTGGCCCTGGCACAGGTTATATGGTGTCGTGGATGTATTGGCTCGGTTGGTCGGCAACACTCGGCACCGAATTTACCGCAGCAGCCATTTTGGTACAGGAATGGTTCCCACAAACCTCGATCTGGTTATGGACATTAATCTTTGCCAGTGGCGTACTGATTTCAAACCTTAGCTCAACCCGAGCTTTTGCAGAGTCTGAGTTTTGGCTATCCATGATCAAAGTCGCAACTGTACTTATTTTCATTCTTTTAGGCTTTGCCTGTATTTTCGGTGTCATCCCTTTTCAAGGATATGAATCTGCACCTTTATTTAGCAACTTAACCGCACAAGGCTGGCTACCGAATGGCCTTATTCCTTTGTTTACCACCTTATTAATTGTGAACTTTGCTTTTAATGGCACAGAAATGATTGGCATTGCCGCAGGTGAAACTGAAAACCCAGAAAAAAATGTACCTAAAGCCATTCATGCTGCGGTTTGGCGCCTGATTATTTTCTTTGTGGGAACCATCGTTGTTATCAGCTCACTGCTCAGCTATAGCAACACAGGTTTGCAAGTGGGTGGACATAGTGGCTTAAGCAGTAGCCCATTTGTAACTGTATTCACCCAAATGGGTATCCCCTATGCTGAAGACTTTATCCGTTTTGTCATCATCACCGCCTTATTATCAACTGCGAACTCCGGCTTATATGCAGCCTCACGCATGATGTGGGCCTTATCCTCACAAAACCAACTACCCAAGCTTTTTGCTAAAGTAAGTAAATCTGGGGTGCCTTATATTGCCATTTGGGTCACTATGATTGGTGGCTTGCCGGGCTTGCTCTCTGAGCAGTTTGGTGCAGATGTCATTTTTAAAAACTTGATGGGTGTTGCTGCATTCACTATGGTGATTGTCTGGATGAGTATTTGCTGGAGTCAGTTTAACTTCCGTCGCCAATGGTTAAAGCAAGGCCATGCTTTATCGGAGCTAAAATTCCGTACCCCTTGGTATCCATTGGTTCCGATTTTAGGTTTTATCTGCTGTACTGCGACAGGTTTAAGTATGGCGGCAGACCCTGAAATGCTTTCAGGTTTTATTGGCTGCCTACTTTTCATGGCAGCTTGCTATGCCAGTTACTATTGGCTCTATCACAATAAAAATTAAGCCTCTTCACTAACAGTGAGCTCAAGTCCACACCTTGAGCTCAGTTTTAATTCGATACAAATTGGACTATTAAATTTAATTGCTTGTTTTGTCTAATGTTTGAACTCTTGGTAAACATATAACTAAAACCCTTTTGACAAATAAGCCTTTAATCCTTAATATACGCATCACCTCACAACGTCCCTATCGTCTAGAGGCCTAGGACATCGCCCTTTCACGGCGGTAACCGGGGTTCGAATCCCCGTAGGGACGCCATATCTTGATCTTCTGATCAACACTTATTCATAATTATTATTATTTCATTGCAGATTTGCAGTTTTTCACTACAATAGCCCGCTTCATTCCCCAACTAATTCAACGCTTATGCACTCATCTCCGAATGATGCTTCGCATCAGGGCAATTCTGCGCCTTTAAAGCGCGCTATGAGTACTCGACATCTGGTCATGATTTCGCTAGGTGGCGCAATCGGAACAGGTCTATTTTTAGGGTCGGGTGAAGTCATTGCACAAACGGGGCCTGTAGGTGCCATTATTTCTTATTTTCTCGGTGGGATCATTGCCTATATGGTCATGCTGTGTTTAGGGGAACTTGCCGTTCATATGCCTGAGTCTGGCTCATTTGGTGCTTATGCCAAACGCTATATCGGACCAGGTACAGGTTATACCATCACTTGGTTGTATTGGCTCACGTGGTCAGTCACTTTAGGCACAGAGTTTACAGCGGCTGCCCTTCTTATGCAGGAATGGTATCCAGATAGCTCAATGTGGATGTGGACCCTAATTTTTGGTGCTTTCGTATTTACACTAAATATGATTTCAACCAAATGGTTCGCTGAATCTGAGTTCTGGCTGGCTTTGGTAAAAGTTATCACGGTTGTTGCTTTTATCTTATTAGGTTTAATGGCAATTTTTGGAGTCATTGGCTTCAGAGGTTATGAAGCTGCGCCTTTATTTAGTAACTTAACAGCGCAAGGTTGGTTCCCTGAGGGCTTATTTCCAATCTTTACTACCATGCTGATTGTAAACTTTGCATTTTCTGGTACAGAGCTGATTGGTGTTGCTGCAGGTGAAACCAAAGATCCTGCCAAGAATGTACCCAAAGCCATCAATACTGCGATTTTCCGCTTATTGATTTTCTTTGTGGGTACCATCTTGGTCGTGACTTCACTCCTTCCGCATCAAGAAGCAGGTTTAGCGGCTGAAGGCGTGAGCAGTAGTCCATTTGTAACGGTATTCCAACACATTGGCATTCCGTATGCCGAAGATATCATTCGTTTTGTGATTATCACAGCACTGCTATCTGCTGCAAACTCAGGGTTGTTTGCTGCATCACGTATGATGTGGTCATTATCTTATCAGAAACAATTACCAGCAGTATTTTCAAAATTAAATACTCGCGGTATTCCTTATGTTGCAGTCATTGTCACGATGATTGGCGGAATGCCGGGTTTACTGTCTGAACAGTTTGCACCTGAAACAATTTTTACCAATCTACTTGGTATTGCAGCCTTTACCATGGTCGTAGTTTGGATGAGTATCTGTTTAAGCCAATTTAACTTCCGTCGTCAGTGGTATAAACAAGGGCGTAAAAAAGAAGAATTAGGTTTTGCAGCCCCCCTGTTCCCTATTGTGCCAATCCTTGGCTTTATCTTCTGCTTTATCACCTGCGTCAGTATGGTGTTTGATCCAAGCATGCGTATTAGCTTCTTTGGTTGTTTACTGTTTATTGCAGTCTGCTATGCAAGTTACTATAAGTTCTATCACAATAAATCTTAAGCATTTATGTTAAAAAGAGCGACTGAGGTCGCTCTTTTTTTTATACTGTTTTTATCAAGTACATCATCGGTGCATACACGATGAATATTGTATGGATTCATGGGATGAATCAGCAGCATAAGACTGCGCGTACCCTGCTTCAACATTGGCTTATCATATTAAAACAAGCCTTAGAACAGTGCGGAGAAGCAGATTACTTTCTTTATATTCAGCGACACAGTCGGCTGGCCTTTTACGGAGACCTTCTAACACGTCAGCATTTAGAAAACACCCTCAATGCCAGCACCCTCATACCGCAACACTGGTCTCCTTTTTCTTTTTTACATCCTATTCACCTAACACACACCGCTGCACTCAATATCGAACATCAGACTGAAATTTCTCAAAACCCTCAGCTCACCATTTCTGATGAACTCTCATTCAATCATAAAATTAAGTACATCAGCCTATTGAGTAAGGATATTGCATTTCGTGATTTAGGAAGCTTAATGAATCACTTTCCAAAGCTACATAACAGCTTTATTCATCGCTTTTTAATTGAAGCTTATCTATATTTATCCAATCCACACTTCATCCACACAGTGCATACACGTCTGCATGAGCAGTTACACGGTACGAAAGCTAAGATTGTGATTGCCCACTCTCTCGGCAGCGTGATTGCCTATAATTATTTAATTCAACACCCTGAACTCCACATTCAAGCGTTTATTAGTTTAGCTTCCCCCCTTGCTTTTCGGGTCATACAGTGTCATTTACAACAACCCATTCAACGACCTGTGGCTTTATACGGCGACTGGATCAATTTTTATTCAGACATTGATTTTCTAAGCGCATTTCCTCTCTATCAAAAACCATTTGCATTTAATCCCGCCATTATTAATCAACAAATCACCACCGATCTTGCTCACCCTCATCTGATTGAGGGTTATTTACAACATCCTGAGTTTATAAATAGCCTCACCGATCTGCTTAAAAAATCGACTTAAATCATATAGTTTTTGATCATTTTATCTCTATTGTTTTAATTTTATGCACTCAACACTTAAAACTGGAATTATTTAGAGAAAAGCGTTTGACACCCCTCTGTTTTCACCCTAATATACGCCCACCTCTGAAACGTCCCTATCGTCTAGAGGCCTAGGACATCGCCCTTTCACGGCGGTAACCGGGGTTCGAATCCCCGTAGGGACGCCAATTTCAGAAGTAAAGTTTTATTCAGTCCCTATCGTCTAGAGGCCTAGGACATCGCCCTTTCACGGCGGTAACCGGGGTTCGAATCCCCGTAGGGACGCCATTACTTAAGATCAAAAGTAATCGGTTTTAAAATATCACTTCTGTACTGTCCCTATCGTCTAGAGGCCTAGGACATCGCCCTTTCACGGCGGTAACCGGGGTTCGAATCCCCGTAGGGACGCCATATTCGAGATTGATTTTTTCTAAAGTCATCTCATAAAAAAGCCCAAGCATGATGACTTGGGCTTTTTTATTGCCTGTCTACTTATGATCAACTTCAACTAAAGCTGTCGAGGCAAAAATAGCCTGTGGTGCAATCACAGTTTCATTCGAGGGAATGTTTTGCCCATATCGCTGTTGCATGAGTTGCTTGACTTCAGGCGAAGTTAAATCAAATTGCTTGAGTTTAGATAATGGAGCCAACTCAATACCTAAAGCATTATCATAGGCCTTCCAAACTATTTCTGAGCAATATAATGCACGATTGTCCCACTCAAAATAAAGATCATAAGGCTGGCCTAAGTATTGTTCTGCGTTCTTGATTAGCTTCTGCTTTTGCTGAACAGTCAAATTTGATTTAAAGCGCTTCACCACATAATGCCGCTCAACCCCGCGATCAATCCACTGCTGAAGTGCCGTATATTTCACAGGCTGAACTGCCTCTAAAACCCATACTTTTCCATTTTTATTCACAATTAAACCCATATGGCTATAGCGAGACTTGGTCGCTTTTTGTATCCCTAAACTTTGTTGAGACTTCGAGACGTGAAAAATAATATCACCGGTTTGATAGGATGTATTCGCCCATAGCAGTTGGGGACTTTCACAAAGTAAAACAGCACTTAAAATCACAAGAAGATTGCTATTTTTCATCCTAGATTTCCTTTATTCTTCTTTTTATAGATACGACCTATCATTTTTAAAATTATAAAATATTTATGATCTTACATCATCTTCAAAACTCACGTTCACAGCGTATTCTTTGGCTACTTGAGGAACTTGAGCTGTCTTATGAACTCAAATTTTATGATACAGCACAAGCTAAACAAACCAATCTGAAATTTCCAACGCTCGACATTACACATGATGCTCAGACAGTACAATTGACTGAAAGCAGTGCAATCGTAGAATATTTATGTCAACTACAGCAGAAGTTGATTATTCCCCATGACCATGCACAGTATTGGAACTTCTGTTTTTATAGCCGTTATAGCGATGCCAGTCTCATGCCCAACTTGGCATTGAAACAGGTCTTCCAACACATTAAACAACAAACACCTTTTATGGTGCGCTTTGTGAGTTTAGCCTTTCAAAGCGCGTTTAATCGTGCTTATTTAAACCCTGAGCTACATCGAAAGCTTAAACAAATTGAGATCCACTTAAGCGCGCATGCATACTTTACAGGCGATGTGTTTAGTTATGCGGATATACTAATGTGGTTTCCACTCTATGCAGCCAGTTATGCCACACCGCAGTTTGCTCAGTATCAGGCCATTCAACACTATTTCAACCAAATACAAAGCAGACCTGCCTTCAATGCTGCAATGGCACACGGGCAATGGTCTGCTTCCTATTTTGAAGACTATTGGTCTATCACGCAGTAAGTTCTACTTAGGCAGACTTTCTAGAGTTAACTTGCCCTTTAATCACGGCTTTCACATTACCTTTTAAATAATTAAAAAACACTTTGAGCGGTGACAGTTTCGGATTTGGTTGTTTGCCTTCTGCGATATCCTTAAATTGCGCGGCGTACCAGATCACTTCCATAATCGCCATTTTATCAATCATCGAAATACCCGTTTTAATCTTATCGACTGCATAACGCACATCTTGCCCTGCAATTAAACGGTTGGTCACATCGGGTTCTACCGCAAACGGGCGTGCCATCCCAATAAAATCACACGCACCACTTTCTAAGGCTGCATTCATACCAACCACAGTGCGAAAACCACCTGTCACCATCAACTTACACTGGACATGTTCACGAATTTTTTCAGCAAATTCTAAAAAGTAAGCCTCACGTGCAATGGTCGACGCTTTACGTTTTTCTTGCTTCACTCCTGCCATCGCAGGTGCTTCATAGCTACCACCTGAAATTTCAATCAAATCAATCCCAGCCGCATCAATAGCTTTAAATGTCGCAATGACATCTTCTTCCGAGATTCCACCACGCTGAAAATCTGCTGAATTAAGTTTGACCGAAATAATAAACTGATCCGAAGTCGCTGCACGTACCGCTTTATAAATTTCCAATAAAAAACGCATGCGGTTTTCAGCAGAACCACCCCATTGATCTTGGCGTTTATTGGTCAATGGCGATAAAAACTGACTAATCAGATAACCATGTGCGCCATGTAATTGCACACCTTCAAAGCCTGCTTTTTCACAAATTGCAGCTGAAGTTGCAAAACGCTGGATAATATCGAGGATTTCATCTTCACGAAGCGCTCGCGGTGTTCCAAAGCTCATTGCTAAGGCCGGACTAAATGGAACTGCTGAAGGTGCAACCGTCTCCTTATTTAAACCTTTTGGACATTGACGTCCCGGATGTGACAACTGCACCAATTGCACCATGCCATGTTTTTTACCAATCGCAGCCCATTGTTTTAAGGGTTCTAAGTCACGTTCGGTTTCAATCACCACCACACCCGGCTCATTTTTAGCTCGGAAGTCCACCATCACATTACCTGTAATGGCACAGCCTAGACCACCCTTTGCCCAAGCCTCATACAAGCCCAAGTGCAAATGATTCGGCTGACCAGCATGATTAGCCAGTGCTTCACTCATCGCCCCTTTAATCATCTTATTTTTAAAATGGACCTGCCCAATGTCGATTGCGCTTGCAAGCTGGCTCATGAAAATTCATCCTTTAATATTTTTTAGTGTTTTTACTCTATGTGTTTTTTGGCTACAGTCAAGATAATTTGACAATTCATTTTGTCAAATTCTTCAACCTTTTATTTACTAAAATAATTTTACTGATACTGACTGGCTTGAATCAGTCGGCGCGTATAGTCAGACTGCGGTTGCTCAAAAAGTTGTTCAGTGGCTTGTAACTCCACTATTCTGCCATGTCGCAAGACCAAAACCTGTTGGCAAAGTGCTCGTACCACCTGTAAGTCATGACTAATAAACAAATAGCTGATGCCCTGCTCCTGTTGTAGACGGCGTAATAAAGCCACGATCGAACGTTGCGTACTTCGGTCTAAAGCCGAGGTTGGCTCATCTAAAATCAATAGTTTCGGTTGAAGTACCAAGGCTCTCGCCAAAGCCACACGCTGCCTCTGTCCGCCAGATAGCTCATGTGGATAATAGCTTTTAAATGTGACTGGTAACTCCACCTGAGTTAAGACATTCTCAACACGCTGTGTCCTCTCAAACAAGGACAAAGGTTTTAAGGTCAGACCTTCCATGATAATTTGCTCAACACTCATGCGTGGATTCAAACTTGCAAACGGGTCTTGAAACACGATTTGAAAATCACCGCGAAATGGACGTAATGCTTTTTGCGAAAGTTGGTTTAAATCATGTCCTCCAAACTGGATCTGTCCTCGACTTTCAATCAACCTTGCTACAGCCAGTGCCAAAGAACTTTTGCCCGCACCACTTTCCCCCACTACGCCCAACGAATGCCCTTGAGCCAAGCTCAAGTCCAAAGCTTCAATTGCGGCAAGATACTGCGTCGCTCGATTCAACCAGCCTTTTTTAATCGGAAATTTGACCTCAAGTTGTTTTAAGCTGAGTAAAGGTGCTGCATTTTGTACGTGAATGGCTTGACCAAAAGAATGATTGAGTAAGTTTTGAGTATAAGCAGACTGCGATTGCTCAAAAATCTGCGCAACCTTCCCCTGCTCGATGACCCTACCTTGATGGATGACCACGACATCATCAGCATAGTGTTTCACCAAGTTGAGGTCATGGCTAATCAAAATCATGGCCATGTTATGACGCTGTTGTAAAGACTTGAGCAAGTCTAAAATTTGAACTTGTAACATGACATCTAGTGCTGTGGTGGGTTCATCAGCAATCAAAATATCAGGCTCTTGCACCAGCGCCATAGCAATCATGACCCGTTGGCGCTGTCCACCAGACAGCTCATAAGGAAAACGTTGCAACACACTTTCTGGATTTGGAATACCCACATCCTCTAGCAAGGCAATTACACGCTGCCGAGCTTGCGTTTTCGACCAGCCCTGTAACCATAGAGTCTCAGCAATGATCTTTTCCACCCGATGTAAAGAATTCAAGGCGGTCATCGGCTCTTGAAAAACCATCGCGATTTTTTGCCCACGAATCGGCCTAAATTGTGCATCGTTCAGCGCTAGGAGATTTTTTCCATCTAACAGTACTGAGCCTTGCACTTGCAATGTTTTCGGCAATAAACCCATCAAGGCTAAAGCGCTGATTGATTTTCCCGAACCGCTCTCTCCAACCAACGCTAAAGTCTGCCCAGCACGCAGTTCAAAACTGAGCTGATCGACCAACACCCTTTCTGTACTTTGAATGCTCAGTGCATTCACTTTAAGTATGGGTGCTGTACTATTGGCGTCTAGGGTCAAATGCATCGCGCAAAGCCTCCCCGATATACATCAGCAACGCAAGCACAATGGCCAAGCTAAAAAAGCCAGACAGTGCCAACCACGGCGCATTTAAATTATTCTTCCCTTGTAACAAAAGCTCGCCCAGTGATGCCGCATCAGGCGGTAGGCCATAACCCAAGAAATCCAGTGCTGTTAACGCAGTAATATTGGCAGTTAAGATAAAAGGAAGTTGTGACAAGCTAGAGCTGATGGCATTGGGTAAAATATGCCGAAAGATAATAGCTCGGTTGGTGACACCTAAACTCCGTGCTGCACGAACATAATCCAACTGCCGCGCTCTTAAAAACTCAGCACGTACCAGTGGAACCAAAATCGTCCAACTGAATAACAGCATGATGAAAAATAGCCAGTAGATATTGGGGCTAAACATACTGACTAGAATCATCACCATGAACAGCATGGGTAGCCCACCCCAGACTTCTAAAATGCGCTGCCCAATTAAATCCACCCAACCACCGTAATAACCTTGTATTGCCCCAATCACAATGCCCAATACAGCTGAACTGAAAGTCAAAATAAAACCGAACAGCAATGAGACACGTAAACCATACAATACACGCGTCAGAACATCACGACCTTGGTCATCTGTCCCGAGCCAATTTTGCATCGTGGGTGGTGATGGTACTGGGACAGTTAAATCTACATTGGGAGTTTGATATGAATATTGAATCAACGGCCACATGGCCCAACCTTTTGCTTGAATCAGCTGTTGGACCACTGGATCTTTATATTCAGTTTCAGTCTCAAAAACACCACCAAAAGTCGTTTCAGGATAGTGTTTCAATACAGGGAAATACAAAGCATGATCATACTTCACCAACAACGGTTTATCATTCGCGATCAGCTCTGCGGCTAAGGACAGTACAAAAACACAAAGAAATAAAATACAACAACTGAGCCCGAGCTTATTTTGCTTAAATCGTTTGAAACCTGCCTGTAAAATGGGTGACATCAGCCTCTCCCTTGCGAATCAAAATGTATTCGCGGATCAATCCACTGATACAACACATCGCCAATCAGACGCAGCAGCAAGCCCAACAAAGTAAAAATGAACAAGGTGCCAAAGATCACAGGATAGTCGCGTTGCACAATCGCCTCAAAGCCCAATAAACCTAAACCATCCAGATTAAAAATGATCTCGATAAATAAATTACCTACAAAAAAGTAAGCGATTAAAGCTTCAGGTAACCCTGCTACCACAATCAATATTGCATTGCGAAACACATGACCATACAACACTTGAGACTCGGTCAGACCTTTAGAACGCGCCGTCAGCACGTAGGGCTTGCTGAGCTCTTCCATAAACGAATACTTGGTGAGATAAGTCACCGTGGCAAAACCACCAATCACCATGGCTAACAGCGGTAAAGCCATGTGCCAAAAATAATCTTTAATTTTGCCCCATAGCGACAAGTCCACAAAATTTTCCGAAACCAAACCTTGTAAGGGGAACCATTGAAAATAAGAACCGCCTGCAAAAAATACAATCAGAAGAATTGCAAAAATAAATGCAGGAACAGCATAAGCCACGGCCAGCAGTAGCGATGTAGACTGATCAAACACCGTACCGTGCAATCGAGCTTTTTTGATGCCCAAAGGAATGGAAATCAGATAAATTAACAAGGCACTCCACAGCCCTAAGGACACGGATACGGGTAATTTATCCTTAATCAGTGCTGTAACGGGCTGGTCTTTAAAAAAGCTGGTGCCAAAGTCCAGTTGCGCATAATTTTTCACCATTTCAAAAAAGCGTACATGCATGGGCTGATCAAAACCATAATGTGCTTTGATCTTTGCGAGCATTTCATCACTAAGCCCTTGTGCGCCTTGATAGACATTTGAACCTGCACCGGCACCGCCCAGATTACCCAAAGTTTGCATGACTTCCGCTTGCTGAATGGCTTGCTCAACAGGCCCTCCGGGCGCAATTTGGATCACAGCAAAATTGATCAACAAAATCAAAAATAAGGTCGGAACAATCAGCAACAGCCTTTTGAATATATACATACGCATTTCAAAAACCCCTATGCCAGCTTATGGCTTGGTTGCCTGACCTAAATACTGGCTCACCTTTTTTGTCTGTTTAGCATCACTCCACCAATAATCCAATCCGACATTCAACTGCGGGCTCCGTACCGGTTTTTGATACATATTCCAATAGGCATACCATTGATCAGCTTTACCATAGGTTGGTATTTGATAATAGCCTGCACGCAGCAAGCGATCTAAAATACGCGTTTGTACCACCACTTGCTTACGATCAGGTGCTTGAATCAACTGTTGAATCATCTGATCAATCACCGGATTTTGAATGCCTGAATAATTATAATTTCCCACCTGATGGGCTGAAGTACTGCCCCACAGCTGTACCTGTTCTTTGCCCGGTGTTAAAGACTGCGGCATCGTTTGTAGCGTCATATCAAAATTTTGAGTACGCATCCGCTCATAATACTGGGGTGTATCAACCTGTCGAATGTTCAGCTGTATTCCTAGTCGCTTTAGATGGCGAACAAAAGGCGCAATTTCACGCACAGCATCACTTGGCTGAATCAGAAACTCAAACTGGATCGGCTTATTTTTCCGATCCAACAATTGCCCTTTGGCATTATATCTATAGCCATTTTTTAATAAAATCTGTCGTGCGATCAGCAAATTATTTCGATTATAGCCCGATCCATCTGAAGCTGAATAATGCCAATTTTTTAAAACGCCGTTTCGCTGCACAGGATGCAATTTCGCCAAATAAGGTTTTAAGATTTTGATTTCAGCAGCCGAAGGCAGACCCTTCGCCTCTAGTTCGCTATTAGAAAAATAACTTTGCAGACGTTGATATTGCCCATAGAACATCGCTTTGTTTTGCCACTCAAAGTCGTAGGCATAAGTTAAAGCTTGGCGAAAATAAATATCTTGAAAAGGCTGACGACGGGTATTAAACACAAAACTTTGCGTCGGTATCGGATTGAAATGCTTAAAGCGATACTTTTTAACGAGACCTTGTTTCACTGCGGGAAAGTTATAGGCAGTCACCCATTGGCGTGCGGACTCTTCCTCATGCAAAGTATATAAACCCGCCTTAAACGCAGTAAAAGCAATATCTTTGCTGCGATAATACACATAGCCCACACGGTTAAAATTATAACGCCCTTGATTGACCTTTAAATCTTTGGCCCAATACTTTGGATTACGCTTATAAACAACGCGCTGCCCTGCATTGATTTTCTCTAAAACATAAGGGCCTGAGCCTAAAATCGGCTTGACTGAAGTTTGACTAAAGTCTTTGCCTTGCCAGTCTTTTTTGGAATAAATTGGCATTCTGGCCACGATCAAAGGCATTTCCACATTATTTCGTGTTTTAAAATACATTTTGACGCTGTATTTGGACAACACTTCGGTCTTGGCTAAATCCGACAAATACATCTGTAAGCCAAAATTGGACTTGGTTTGAAAAAGATCAAAACTAAACTTTACATCAGCTGCGGTAACAGGACTGCCATCACTAAATCGTGCTTTTGGGTTTAAATGAAAAATGATCGCGTTAAAATTTTTCGGGTCATAGCTGACCTTTTCTGCCAGCAATGGATACATCACTGCAGGCTCATCTAACGAACTACTCATGAGTGAGTCAAATAAATAATTGGTTCCCTCAACCGCAGTACCGCGACCATTCATGCTGTTTAAGTTATCAAAACTCCCAATGACTGCACGTGTTAATTCGCCACCCTTCGGTGCCTGCACATTGGCATAAGGCAGATGATCTAATTGGCTGTATTTCGGCATACCATAAGGTGCAATAAAAGGCATGGTCTGCACTGCAGACCATGCCTTTAAAGGTATCGTTACAAGGCTGAACAGCAAGAGCGTTGTTCTAACCATCATCGGAGATTTCTCTGAAATTGCATTTCAACTCAATATTAGTTCGGCACCTTAATTACATCACCAATGCGCAACTGCGTATTCGGCTTAATGTCATTGAGCTCAGCCAATTGCGAAGTGTCCACCCCATAACGGCTTGCCAGTCCAATTAAGGTATCACCACGTTTCACTGTGTACTGCGTAATCAGTTTCGGGATTTGAATGCTTTGGCCAACTTGTAAGCCCGCACGTGCACTGAGGTTATTTAAAGCAGCAAGCTCTGACACCGACATCCCAACACGACTTGCAATTGAGTTTAACGATTCACCTGACTTCACTTTATAGCTTTCAGTTGCTCGACCTGAATTTGCTTGTGGTTTTGCTGTCACTGTTTCTGTTTTGATTGGCGCCTGATCAACATCACCGTCTATTTTTAAACGCTGACCGACACGAACATTGGCCGTACGGCTTAAGTTATTCAGTTCAGCCAAATAGTTAAGCTGTAAGTGATATTTACGCGCAATACTATTTAGGGTTTCTCCCGATTTCACCACGTGAATATCAGTTGAGTTATTACTTGCAATCGTTTGTTTTTCGACTGTTTTCGGCATTTCAACAGCAGATACTTCACCCGTTAATTTGAGTTTTTGACCCGCACGTAAGCCCGCTGTACGACTCATATTATTGAGGTCAGCAATATAGTCCATACCCAAATTATATTTCGAAGCAATCGCAGTTAACGAATCCCCAGACTGAACCGTATAAGTATCTGGCACAGTTGAACCCGCAGGGATTTTGATTGTTTGACCGACTTGTAAGCCACTATTGCTTGAAATGTTGTTTAAATCCGCAAGCTCAGACAGGCTCATTTTCGACTGTGAGGCAATGCTATAAAGTGTATCGCCACGTTGCACTTTATAACTTTCAACTTTGAACTGTGGTGCAGCTTTAGCATTATCAATTTTAACAGAAGAGGCTTTTGTATTATTTGCCGCTAAGCTTTTAACATCATTGAGAGGCACATTAATTTTTTGTCCCACCAACAAGTTGCTGCCCGCATTTAAACCTGGTGTTAAATCTGCCAATTCTTGATTTGATAGCGCATAACGGTCTGCAATCAGTTTTAAATATTCGCCACGTTTCACCGTATAAGACTGAATTGCTACTTTAGTTTGGCTGGTGGCTTTCTCATCGTTAGCTTTTGCGCGTGATTGTGCTGTTTCTTTTAAGGAAAGCTTTTGTCCCACACGCACGCCACTGCTCACACTTAAACCATTATAGTCAGCCAACTGCTTGAGGCTTAAACCAAATTCATCTGCAATACCCGTTAAAGTATCATTGGCACGAACGGTATAACTATCAGGCTTAGAATCGGTTTTTATAGCAGAACGCGGTTCGACTTTTTCAACCAGAGGTTTTGCGTCATATAAATAAATAGAGGTTCCGACATATAGTGTAGCATTGGCATCCATTTGGTTCCATTTCGCTACATCACGCCAATTCACCCCATTTTTAGCTGCAATTACGGCTAAAGTATCACCCGGTTGTACGGTATAAGTTGAACGTTTGCCTTTTGGCGGAACAATTACAATTTCAGAGTCAGTCTTAACAAAGTTTTTACCTTGATTACGTTTCACTTCGTCCGAATCAAGACTGGTATTGTCTGCCACCGATTTTGGATATGCAAAGCCTTTAGTCAACTCTTTACCTTGTAGCTCAGCCACAGACTGACTCGTTTGAATTGCAGTCAGTTTAATTTTGCCATCTAAAGGATCGACAATTTCTGTCCCTTGTGGTGCTAAAGCTTGAATTTCAGCAACCACTTCAGCTTGTTCTGCTTTAGTCGCAACAGGTTTTAGGACTTCATCAACAGTTTTAGTTTGACCTTCAGCCTGAATGGCTGCAGTTAACTGCTCACGCTCCGCAGCAGAAATCGGGGGTTCAACTGATACTGGTTTTACAGGTGTCACAGGCGTTACAGCAACAGGAATACGTGGTGCACTTGGAATATCGCTATTGGCAGCAAAGGCTGCTAGTGCACTCGAACCTTTAGGCGTAGAACCGCGTACGGGGGTACTTACACTTGCAGCACTAGATGACGTTACAGTGGATGTCGTTAACTTCGGCTCAGTTTTGGTTGTTGTTGTCGCCAAAACTGGAGGAGTATTTTTCGATGGAGAAATAGTTTTGCTGTTTAAAGTTGGTGGTTCAACTTTGCTCGGTTGGATTGTTTGATTATTTTCAGGCAATTTAGTATTGGCAGATGCCCATAAACCGCCTGAGCCACCTTGTAACTTCTTCAAACGCGCATCAACCGAAGGGCTCAAATCTGCAGGAATTAAAATTCGCATTGGACTTGAACTATCAATCCACTCTCCACGGTGTCCTGGATTTAACTGATATAATTCGGCTCGGCTTAAACCTGTAATCGACGCAACTTCATTTAAACTCACCGCGCCCACAGTGACTTCTCTAAAGTGCGGACGGTTCGCAATAGGCGGCAAATTAATGTTATAGGCATTTGGATTTTTAATGATCTGCGCAACTGCCAAGAAACGTGGTACATAGTTCATGGTTTCTTCAGGCAGTTTTAACGACCAATAATCCGTTGGTAAACCCGCCGCTTTATTGCGGTTAATCGCTTGTTGAATACGGCCCGGACCTGCATTATAAGCTGCTAGCGCAAGTTCCCATGAACCAAACTGGTTATATAAACTTCCTAAGAATTCATACGCAGCACGCGTTGACTCAACCACATCACGTCGGCCATCGTACTGGCTACTTTGTTTTAAGCCATAAATACGGCCAGTACTTGGAATAAATTGCCATAAGCCGGCAGCTGCTGCACTACTGGTTGCAGCAGGATCATACGAGCTTTCAATCACAGGTAGCAGAGCAAGCTCTGTTGGTAAACCACGACGCTCAGCTTCTTTAACAGTATGATACAAATAACGTGAAGCACGCGCACTTAAGCGATCCAAATACGGTTGACGTGAAATAAACCAACCGCGCTGTGCATCAATACGTGGATTCCAGTGATCACTGTTCATCTTAAAGCCCACAGTCATCCGTTTCCACACATCACCGTGCTTTAAAACTAAAAGTCGATCCCCTTCCACCGCGCGCATATCGGTCGCAGAAAGGAGGTCTTCTAAAGAATCTAAACTGTTTGCATCTAAATAACCTGAACCCAGTTGTTTGGACTTCGATGCCTGAGTTGCACTTTGCGTCGAGGAACAGCCTACCAAACCGAGTGTCGCAAGTGCTGAACCGAGGACTGTAATTTTAAATAATGTCGGTAACATCGGTTGGCCAAAAAAGGCAGCTGACTTATACATAAGAGAATCCAAACAACTCGTATAAAATTTATTTTTTAGATCTGCCATTGTAGTAAAGCAGGCCACAGACACAAGGCGTTAATTTAACTCGAAATCAGTATAAATGTTACAAGAAATTAAAAAAGCTGCATCTTATACACTTCTCTAGTGCATTTGCGTTATACAATGGTGCCCGCTTAGTTTTAATTTTCAGTTTACGGAAGTTGTGTATGTCACAAACAATTACCCTGTATGTCGATGGTGCTTGTCGTGGAAACCCAGGTCTTGGGGGATGGGGTGCCTACATTATTACAGAAACTGAAGAACATAAACTGTGTGGTGGTGAAGATAATACCACCAATAACCGCATGGAACTCACTGCCGCTATTGAGGGTATCCTTTTTTGCCCAACAGACGCAAAGTTAATAGTTTGGACGGATTCAACCTACGTAAAACGCGGCATTACCGAGTGGATTACGGGTTGGAAAAAGAAAAATTGGAAAGATGTTAAAAATCCAGACTTATGGCAAAAACTCGATGCAGCCTGTCAAGGGCGTGATATCGACTGGCATTGGGTTAAAGGTCATGCAGGTCACGAAGGCAATGAAATGGCAGATCAATTGGCAAACCTCGGTGCCGATCAAACACAGGCTCAACTTCGTCAGTCTAAAACTGCAACAACAGAACCGTCTGTAGATAAAAAAAAAGTTGAACCCGACTGGTTGTTAAACGATCCTTTTGGTTTGGGTTTCGATGACGAAGAAGCCGATGACAGCGAAGATTTGGCCGAAAGTGAAATAGACGTTCCAGTACAAGTACCAAGTACAGTAGCTGAACCAGAATTTGAGACAACGAAGCCTTCTACTGATCAAACGCCTGAAATTACGGCAAGTGTCGATTTAACACAACTCAATCAACATCCACAAATTGTTATAACACCGCGCAAAGTTGAAGTCTTTGGTTCAAGACAACTCATTCTCGATACCGAAACCACAGGTTTTTATTATCAAGATGGCGACCGTATTATTGAAGTCGGTGCCATTGAAATGGTCAACCGCAAACTTACGGGTAGTTCAATTCATATTTATATCAATCCGCAAAAACCTGTGGGCGACTCTGAAAATGTCCACGGTATTTCAGATGACTTTCTTAAAGACAAACCGCTGTACCAAGATATTGCAGATACTTTGTTTGCATATTTAAAAGGTGCTGAGATCATTGCACATAACGCGACTTTCGATATGAACTTCTTAGATACAGAGTTCAAGCGTGCAGGTTTTGTTGCGCTTTCTGAAGTATGTGCGGTGACAGATACTCTCGCGATGGCAAAGTCTAAGCATCCGGGACAGAAAAACTCACTCGATGCCTTAGTTCGCCGTTACGAAATTCCACAGCGTGACCGTACATTCCACGGCGCCTTACTCGATGCTGAAATCCTTGCTGATGTTTACTTAGCTATGACGGGTGGTCAGGTTTCTTTTGATATGGACGCCCTATCACATAGCGAACAACAAAATAGCCAAGCAACACGTCAAACACTTGAAATTGAACTCCCAGTGATTTTACCCTCGACTGAGGAACTAGAAGCACATGAGACTTGGGTCAAACAATACCAAGAAAAACATGGCACACCTTGCCTTTTCGCCAAATAAAATCTAAAGTTTTTGTTAACTTTTGTATTACAAGATTTTTCAGTTAGGCTATAGTTATAAACAAGTTGCTATGCCTCTATTTGGCAGCATATAAACACGATAAAACACTAGGATAGGTGCAGATCAATGTCTTACCAAACCTCTATTCATTTTGATCCAACAGCGCTGCTGATAATAAAAAATGAAGTGGATAATTCCATTAAACTGGTTGAATCAGCTGTGAGCACCTTAGCAGAAGATCAGACTTTACCATTTGGAATTGACGATGCATTAAACCAATTTGAGCAGTGTGCTCAAGTCCTTGCATTGATTGATATGCCAAGCTTGGCAAAAATTGCTGAATACTCTGCTGAGTTAATGCGCAAGATCATGGGGAATCCTGCACAAATTAATACTCAAGATGTCATTGCGCTGAGTGAAGGCACAACGATGCTAAAGCGCTACATTGAATTCATCTGCTTAAGAGAAGTCAAAATCCCACAGTTTTTACTCGATACATTAAACCGACTGGAGCTGGCTTTAGGCAAACCTTTGACCCAAGAAGGTCAACATATCGAGTCGCTATTAGATTGCATCACTCCTGATTTTCATTTACCCCAAGCACCAAGCCTTGAAAAATCACAATACGTTCACCGCTTGTATAAGCTTTCTCTAAGCAAAATGCTGAAGCAAGAAGAGAGTGAGTTGGACTTACAAGCTATAAAATTGGTTGGAACCTATTTAGCGGGGCTATCTGAACAAACACCAAGTAAACAGTATTGGAACTTGGTCTATGTTGCACTCAATCAAATTGATCAGCTCATCATCAATGAACCCCGCTTACGCACCCTAGTCAGTATTGAACGTAATATGGCGCAATTCTTTGCAGCCCCTGAAAGCTTCAAAGCAGACTTAACAGATCTTGCTAATATTCTCAGCCTTTGTATTAGCCAAGAAGATGAAGTATCTCAGCAAATTCGGAGTCAACTCAACATTGGCGATGACCTACTGACTGATACTCAACTACAAGTTTTCAGCCGCCACTTATATGGCCCTGATTTTGAAACAATGCATACGATTAGTGATTTGGTCACCGCTGAAATGTCACAAATCCGTAATGATATTGAGTACAACTACCAAAACATGACGCCAGAAAAGACTCAAGAGCTTCAAGCGAAGCTGGTCGATCTTGCCAATATTTTCAAAGTGTTAAACTTAAATGAAGCGTATAATGACTTAAACCGTCAGGCAGCATCTCTCAGTCAAACTGATATGCTTAAAGATGAAAACTTTGCACAACAACTCATGAATGTCATTCTGTCAGCAATGAACTCGATTGGCGTACTAGAGCGTCACCATACATCAAGCCGCTTACAGCTTCGTGTCAACAACATGAATATCTCGCTAGACCGTTTAGACGAAGCACATGCAGCTTTGCTCACAGAAGCAAAAGTATCCATTGATTTAAGCAGTCAAGCATTGACGCAATACCAACAAGAACAAAACTTAATCGTGCTTGAGAATACCTCTGCCCAGTTACGTGAAGTAGCTGGTGCAATGTTGTTCTTGGGTGCAGAACATGGTCAAACAGCACTGAATATTGCAGCAGCATTTGTTCAACAACAGCTAGATGCAGAAACGGCTCTGACAGCAGCGCAAGTGAATCATGTGCTTGATGCACTCGCAAGTGCCGATATGCTGATTGAGAATTTAAAGAGTAAACAACCTGTATTACACAGCATGTTTGATGTAGCATTAGCCAGTAGCCAAAACTTAAAGACTGTTGCCTAATGTCAGAATTATCACTTGCATATATTTTTCATCAACAACAATTATTGGTTGACCATAACTTCCAATTGCCCCGTGTAGAAAAGTTAGCAAGTGATTTAAGTTTTCACTCGGGTGATCAGGTGATTGCCCGAGATTTATTAGAAAATGAGCCTATTCCCGAAGGTTTACAGTTAATTCCAATTCGTCAGTTACTTCCACTTTGGAGTACTGAGCAATTTGAGCAAGCCAGCCGCGCAATCCAACTACTAGAATGGCGCCGTAATCATAAGTACTGTAGCCACTGTGGTCATGCCACTCAAGCACATGCGACCGAGTACGCCATGATTTGCCCTGCCTGTGGTTATCATCAGTACCCACGTGTACAACCGTGTGTGATTACAGTCATCACTCGGGGGGAAAATGAAATCCTATTGGCTAAAAATGCACGTAACACACACAGCAACATGTATGGTTTGATTGCAGGTTTTGTTGAGGTCGGTGAAACTTTAGAAGAAGCTGTACGTCGCGAAACCTTGGAAGAAGTCGGGATTCAAGTGCAAAATATTCAATACTTGGCAAGTCAACCTTGGCCTTTCCCGAGTAATTTAATGGTTGCATTTAAAGCTGAATATGCCTCGGGTGAACTATGTTTACAAGAAGAAGAAATCAGTGATGCACAATTCTTTAAGTTTGATCAACTCCCTGAAATTCCTTTTAAAGGCAGTATCGCGCATGCGATGATTATGCATGCGACTCAAGGGACTATTGTAGCCGATGACACACGTGAGTGGCTATAAGCTCACTCACTATTCCATGATAAGTTACGACCCAATTAATGCTTAAGTGCATCCTCTAACGCCTGCATGATTTTTTGCTTGGTACTAAAGTAACGACTAAATAAACTTGATACTGAACCAATCATCGAGATATGTCCCATACGTGGTACGGTCCAAAGTTGACTGTAATTACCCTTTTCTTTCAATCTACGATCCAAGTCAACAGCATTGCTTAAGCCAACAATGTCATCATTTTCTGCAACCAGCAGATAATGTTTCACCGTATTTGACTCAACAAAATAATACGGCATGACTTCTTGATAAGGCTTGTTTTGATCAAAAGCATCTGCACAAATTGGATCGCCTTTATAGTCAAAATGATAAGGCCCTGCCAAACCAATAATGGCGGTAATTTGACTTCGGCACTGGATCTCATAAGGCTTAGGATGATAAAGCGCCGACATCACATTAAATGCACCTGCGGAATGCCCCATCAATACAACTTTTTCAGTCGAAATCTGATACTTTTGTTGATGCACATTTAAAAAGTTTAAAGCCAAACTCAAGTCATCAATTGAGGTCGGAAAGATATGCTCAGGTGCCAAATGATAATTAATCACTGCCACATCAAAACCTTCTTTAGCAAAAGCCTCACCAATGAAGCGATAGTCTTTCTTATCACCATGCATCCACGCACCACCATGCACAAAAACAATTAGTGGACGATGCTCACGTGGCGTTTGTGTGCGAAACAAATCCAAACGATGTCGCGCACGCAAACCATAAGCTACATTTTCTTGAACGAAATAGCCTTTACGCGGCGTTAAACGGTTTAGGGCATAGCTACCGACATCATAAATACGAAAATCACGGTACAGTAATCTTGCATACTCTACCGAACGATTCAGTCCTTTAATAAAAGGCTGAAGTTTATTGAACATTACTTGGCTCAACTTGGTCTGGGTCTATCGCTACAGGTGTTTGTTCTGTAGGTACAGCATTCATCATAGGTGATGCAAATGCATTGCTCGTTTGTGATTGTTGTTCAATGTTATCAACTAAGGTAATAATTTTAGTGACATTACCCACTTGTTGTAATACTTGGTTTAAGTCCGCAATTTCAGCAGTATTTAAACGCCCCATCACGTACAACACGCCATCTTCTGTGTGAATCCGTACTTTTGCATCAGAAACCACCGCTGCTTTCATAATCAAACCACGGGTATTAGCCGTCACCGATGTATCTTGCATGATCGTACCGTAACTGATCTGGTCTCCAACAGTAATATAATTATGTACCGTTTTCACATCCGACATCGCACGGACATTATCTTCTGCAAGTTGACGTAAATGCTGATCAGGAACTTGTCCTGTTAATAGTACATTGCCGTGAAAACTTTCAATATTGACACGTGACTGTTTAAAACGGCTATCCAATTTATATAAATTAATTTTTGCAGTACGCTCAATTGAAGAGTCGATGAAAACTTGTCCTAATGAACGCGCACCACTTTCTGTTCCTACAGCAGCTGTCCCTGTTCCACCCGAAATGAAACTTGCACATCCAGATAAACTTGCGACACATAATACGGTCATTGCAATACGATTGAACACTCAGCAAGACTCCTCAATTTTTCAAACTATTTTTAATGCAGCATTTCAGCTCTGATTTTGTTCAAAGATTAATAAAGTCTTGATCAAAAGTAAAAGCATTTTCTATCCATTGCTGATCATAAGTGAATTTTGAAAAATCTTGCTGTATGGTTTTTGCAATTTCTTTAAAAAAATCAAAACAAATCACATCAAAGCGACAATAATAATGCTGGAAATGTGGATGATCTTGTAAAAATAACATGGCCGTTTTGGCTATTTTACGCTGTTTTGACTGGGAAATTGTTTCAACAGCTTGCGCAAATCGCGTTCTTGATCGCGCTTTAACCTCAACAAAGACCAACTCTTGCTCCTTCTGTACAATTAAATCAATTTCACCAAATCTTGAATGATAATTGCCTACCACATAAACATAACCCTGTTGTTCTAATAAGACCAAAGCTTGCTGCTCTGCCCACTGTCCCAGTTTCATTCTGTTCTATTTCCCCGTTATTATTTTCTATGAATGGCAGTATGATCTAAAAATCACAGCTTAAATTATATACATCTTGATGACTTTCATTATCTTCCTATCCGCTTAGACATAAAAGCTCTGATCTGAGATGTATCACCACCACTTCTCTTGATGACTTCTACTTTTCCTTATTTCTTAATAGCCAAATTTCAAGCGAAGTCTTAAATTGTAGCTGGAAAATAGATGTCTCATAGATTCTAATTCGCGCCATAGCGAGCAATTCGGGTAGAATGATGGATTGCAGTATGTTTGAAAAGATATATTGCACTTTTAGACTTTCAAGCGAAGTCCTTTTATTATTTTGCAGTGCGGAGAAAACCCATGAGTGCCCAGTTATTTGTAGTCGCAACCCCTATCGGGCACTTAGATGACATGACTTATCGTGCAATTGATGTATTAAAGTCAGTAAAAGTGATTGCTGCTGAAGATACACGAACCTCAGCTCAACTTCTTAAGCACTTCAATATTCAAACCCCTCTTACTGCATGTCATGATCACAACGAAAGTAATAAAATCGACTTGTTAATTCAGCGCTTGCTAAAGGGCGAAGACATGGCACTGATCAGTGATGCAGGTACGCCACTGATTAGTGATCCCGGTTTTAAATTGGTTCGTGCTGCACAAGAGCATAATATCCGCGTCATTCCTGTCCCTGGCGCTTGTGCCGCAATTGCTGCTTTAAGTTCAGTAGGCTTACCCAGTGACCGTTTTAGCTTCGAGGGATTTTTATCCTCCAAACAAACTCAGCGACTAGCAAACCTAGAAAAACTCAAAGACGAGACACAAACGCTAATTTTTTATGAAGCACCACATCGCATTTTAGACAGTGTGACAGATATGGCGAAGGTGTTTGGAGCAGATCGCCCTGTTGGTTTTGCACGTGAAATTACCAAAACCTTTGAAACCATAAAGAAAATGACTTTAGGTGAACTGGTGGCGTTCATTGCCAACGACCATCATCAACAAAAAGGTGAAATTGTTCTGGTTGTAGGCGGTGCAACTGCAGAAAAGGATATGGAACAAGAAAAGCTTGATCAGCTTTTAACACGCCTCTTACAAGATTTATCTGTAAAAGCTGCATCTCAATTGGCTGCCGACTTAACAGGGATCAAAAAGAAAATTGCCTACCAACGCGCTTTAGAACTCACTCAAGGTGACGCTTAAAAATACAAAAATAAAGAGCAGCAGAATTTAGGTTATTTTGCCTCGTTCTACTGCTCTAAATGTTAAGCGGATCCATATGAACCGCTTAACCTCAAATTATGTTTTTATATCAGTAAAAATTTATAAGTAAGAATGTGTAGAGCTTTGCCTCATACTTGAGTATTGTCTCTATAGAATTAACTTGCTTCTTGGTAGATACGACCGCCAGGTAGTTGGCAAAAGTATTGTTTCAAGGCATCCAAACAACGATGGATCTTCATCGGCTGTTGTTCATGCTTTGAAGTGATAGCATATAAAGTAAAATTTGGTAGCTTCCATTCTGGAATAACTTCTACTAAAGAACCGTTCACCAATTCTTTTTGTACATCCAAATATAAAATCCGAGCAACCCCATGACCATGCTGGCACAGCGTTTTTGTCACCAAAATATTGTTACTGGCTACTCTCGATTTCATCTCAAGCTCAACCATCTCACCTGTAACCACATTTTTAAAATCAAAATCATGATTATTTTTCATGATGGTAATCGGAATAAGATCGTGATTTTTTAAATCTTCAGGTCGTGAAATTGGCGCCGACTGGTTCAAATAACTCGGCGATGCAACCAAAATTTGTTCAACACGAGCCAAAGGCACAACATGAAAACTCTGATCGTCAACTATTGGCCCCATTCTTAAAGCAATATCAATACGCCCTGCAAGCAAGTCCACATAATGATTATCTGCTTCTATATGAACGGATAATCCACGATGTGCAGACATCCAATGTGACAAAGCAGGAATCACATGATTTGCACCCAACTCTGGCGTAGTCGCTATTCGTAGCTCACCGACTAGATCATCGCGCAATTCATTGATACGTATTTTGCCACGTTCAGCAGCGGCGAGCATTTCTTGACAGCTGTGGAAAAAAGCCTGACCTGCTTCAGTTAAATTCAACTTTCGAGTTGAGCGATGTAGAAGAACAACTTCCATCTCTTGCTCTAAAGAACGAATTTGCTGGCTCACAGCACTTGTAGTGATGCCTAGCTCACGCGCAGCACCACTAAAGGAACTTTTTTCTACAACACAAGCAAAAACACCCATTGCCCGTAGTTGATCTAACATAAAATTCTCTCTGGATTCATGAGAAGTTTTCATCTTTTCGATAAAAACAACTCATTGTATTATACGGTGAATTTTTTGCTTTGCATCCAGATTTTTTAATTTAATGGTAAAACTATAGTCGGATTGATTGGCTTGCCATCTAGGCGTACTTGGAACTCCAACATGGTACGATTTGTGCCTGTTGATCCCATTTCAGCAATTTTTTGGCCCGCTGTCACATTTTGACCGCTCTTCACATTCATTGCACTATTATGTGCATAGGCTGTGATATAGCCATCAATATGCTTGATCAAAATTAAGTTCCCATATTCTTTTAAACCGTCTGCCGCATATACCACCTGCCCATCTGCTGCTGCATAGATTGGATCGCCTTGGTTACCAGCATAGCGAATACCTTTCACATTATTGGCTAAATTGTAACCTTGCAATACAGCCCCATTACTCGGTTTAACCCAACGTAAAGTCGAGGTTTGCGAGCTCGCAACAGGTGCAGTCGGTACTTTAGCAGGAGTCGTGCTGGTTGTGGTGGCTGTATTTTGACTCGGGAGACCAACATTTTGACGTTGAATTGGAGCAACTTGGGTCATTGGTTGTGTTGTTGTGGTACGCGGGCTCCCTGAGCCTTTTAAGCGTAGTGATTGCCCCACATAAATTCGGTACGGTGCAGCAATATCATTCATCTCTGCAACTGACAAATAACTCAGCCCATAACGCATCGCAATACCACTCAAAGTATCACCCGAACGAACCGTATAATAGTCTGGTGCTTTCGCAAAACGTGTTGCATTGTTGACCTGTGGCTTAGACGCACAACCACTTAAAATAACAGTCGAAACAACAGCAGTTGATAAAACAACTGTCTTCAACATGGCTGCGGGTACTGCAATGAAACGGATTTGAGACAACACAGACATTTATCTTACTCTCTAAAAAATACAAAAATAATAAATTTAATTTGCGCTAAGATTAGCAAAAAAGCATGTAGAAATAGTATCTCTGCGCGTATTTTCACAAAGTTATAACAAACAGTTGAGCATACGCCTTGTATTACCCAGCTGTATGGCTATTTATGGGTTCATTTGGACTTGTAATGCATGTAAAACGTCATAATTGGTGGCATCCATTTGAATAGGGGTAATACTCACAAAACCATGTGCCACTGCAAAAAAGTCAGACTCTACAGCATCATACCCCTGTTTAGGCTCTACTACCGCTTCACCAGATAATCCAATCCAATAGACTTGGCGCCCACGTGGGTCAACATGGCTGGTAATTGGTTTCGACTGACTACGACGTCCTTGATAGGTGATTTTCGCTCCCTGTAACTCTGCTACATCCGGGATATTAATGTTTAAAATATGTCGTGCTGGTAGCGTAGGCAAACCTTGTTGAACAAAGTCATGTACCCATTGTGCTGCATATTGATAATCTTCTGGGCTGTTGTAAGAACGTACTTCTGGCCCAGCCAATGATACTGCAATCGCCGGTTGCTTCATGAGTCGACCTTCAAAAGCTGCACCCACTGTTCCTGAGTACAGCACATCATCCCCCAAATTTGCCCCACTGTTAATCCCACTTACAACAAGGTCAAATTCAAAATCAAACAAACCATTCATAGACAAATACACACAGTCTGCAGGTGTACCATTGACTGCCCACATGTCAGGTGCAATTTCAATTGGGCGTAACGGGCGATCCAAGGTCAAAGCGCTAGAAAAACCGCTGCGTTCACTTTCTGGGGCTACAATTACAACTCGACCTAAAGGACGTAAAGCACGTGCCAGTGCTTGAATACCAGGGGCAAAAACACCATCGTCATTAGCTATTAAAATATTCACTGAGGTCTTCTTAAATCTGCATGAGTCTATAAAAAATGTATACACCTAAGTTTATCTTAAACTTAGCCATTTTTAGTCAGCAATTAAAATCAGTAGATTTACAGATAATATGAAAACATTAGCTAAAGAATTTAATGCCTTCAACGCCAAAATAAAAACGTATCGCATCTTAGGTGCAGACTGCACTATACATTGAGATAAAGCCATCTGAAAAGCAGGAACAACGAGTCTGAATGAATATTCAGTTATTACTTTACAAAAGGAAGAAAGCAGCAAGATAAAATAAGCTAGCTGCTTCAGGCTTAAGCATAGAAAACAAGCCAAAGAAAAGATAATCTAACCGATAATTATATTCAGTATTTGTCCATCAAATTATTCATGTTTTTTACTCATTTCAGATAACAAATCCAGTTGTATTTCTTGTATTTGAGCTAATCTATTCCACTGATGCATCAATAGATGATCTAGTTTTTCATTTAAATGTTGAATTTCTAACTCTGCCTTTAAATTTATTTTATAATCGTTTTGCGAACGCAACCTGTCTTTGGCTTCTTGCCTATTTTGGCTCATCATAATAACGGGAGCCTGAACAGCTGCGATACAAGATAAAATTAAATTTAATAAAATAAAGGGATATGGATCCGCAGGATGTGAAACCATCACGACTGTATTGATAATAATCCAGATCGCAAGGAAAAGCGCAAAGCACATGAGAAAAGCCCAACTGCCACCAAAACTAGCAATTCTATCTGCCAATCTTTCCCCTAGACTCCAATTTTGATTGAGCTGATCTTCTACATTTTGAGTGATCACCTCATGGTGTTGCAGACTTTTAATGACTTCACGCTCAAGATCTGTGACCTCTCCTTTCTCAGATTTTAACAGTGAATGAACATACTGAATTCGATATTTGGCTAAATCTGCTTGGCAAATATAACTTTGCGGTGACCATTCTGGGAAGTCATGTGCAATTTCTTCAATGATGGATTTTCGTATTGTCCCCATAGGAATGATATTTTTAATGAGGAATTTTTCCCCACAGACTAGACACTCACGACTTTCATTTTTTTCACTCATGATCACTCGCTTTAATAATCATTATGGTTTTTGGGGAGTAAGCATAATCGAATAAATTTCAAACCAATGTCAAATTTCACGACTTTTCAAATGAATGACAGCCATTCATATTTCCATAGAAAATATCAATATATCGTCCCACTAAACCTAAACATCGAAGATTTCTTTTCCCACGATATCCCTACACGGATTATAACTCGCAACTATGTTCTAAGGCTTAGAAATATCATAAGATAAATTATATATTTGAAATTTATAATATTTTCTAATTCAGCACTCAATAAGTTTTTCTTTATGCTCTCACCGCTTAACATTATAGCCATCTGGCTAAATCTCACTAAAATCAAAACAATGTTGTACTCAGATGGCTCATCTGTCGACACATTTTCCAAAATATAAACATTTATCGAATTAAGTAGCTCATCATCAAGCAAGCCTCAATTAAAAATGCCTAATAAATAACCTCAATGAGGTCATACTTGTCCACTATCAAAATATTCAAAAAAATTTCTATTAAAATGACTGGTGAGAACTTTTCATTGAATTCTAACTGAAAATATATATATTGGTTGCTCCGTATCCACCATAAATATGTGATTTTAAAAATGATTAAAACCTTAACATTACGTAATTTCTTCGGATTAGGCATGGCTATCATAATCTCTCAATCTGCTTTTGCTGTTGAAGGATTAAGTACAGAAGAAGCCAATACCATTGTGAAAGAAGATATTGCAGCAGCGCAAGTCATGACTGAATTTTGCCCTGCTTTGGTGGGTCAAGCTCCTAAAATTGAAAGTAACATCCAAGCGCTTATTCAAACATATTTGCAAGATTATTCTGACAAGTCGATGACATACGCAAAATTACAGTCAGATAGCGAATACCAATCTATCCTCAAAGCGGCACGTGCAGATGCAAACGGTTCAGACAAAGCAGAACAAAAATCTGTATGTGATGATGTCGTAAACTTTGAAGCTTAATTGAGTAGCCAGCCGTGCAGAATAAAAAAGGTGAATAAATCAAAATATTCACCTTTTTTAACATCAAAAATGTCAACACTGTAAATTTACCTCAACAGCTTCTATACATTTATTCGCTTACATTTACTTAAAATTTGTTTAAGCTCATCATATTATGGCACTAACAAATATGGTCTTAAGGTTTCAAATGAATTTGAATATGATGAAAAAAGTGATTTTAGCGGTGTGCAGTTCTACTTTAATGGTCATCAGTTCCGCGCAAGCAGCCACTAAAGATGAAAATATTGAAGTCACTCCACTACAACAAGTGACTCAACAAGAATTAGCTGCAATTTATGTACTCTCAGAAGTTTGCCCAGATCTAGTTTCTGACCAAAAGCAGTTTGAAAATGGCTATAACTCTTTAGCAAAAGAGTATCTTCCACAACAAGAAAACCCTACTGCATATCTGAAAAAACTCAGTAAAGAAAAAAAATTCAAGCCAATTTTAGCTGAAGCGCAAGCCGATGCAAAAAAAGCAGGCAAAGCAAAGAATCAAGAAATTTGTACAGAATTGAGTACTTACAGCAAATAATACCAATTGGTTACAATATCTTTAAAATAAGCCGATTTCTCCCATAGAAGTCGGCAGAACTTTGTCCTAAAATGCAAGGCTCTCGTGCTTATACTAAAGAAATCGGAACCCCTTAGAATGATTCAAAAAAGCGCCCTTGCTGCGGCATTACTCGTACCAAGCATTTCCTTTGCAGCAACTGTCTTATCCTCACCACCAGAACTAAATAATAAATCATACGTGCTGATGGACTATGAGACTGGGCAAATCCTCGCATCAAAAAATGAAAACGAAAAATTAGCACCTGCCTCAATGACAAAAATGATGACCAGCTTCATTATTGAACAGAAATTGCTGGCAGGTGAACTGACTGAAAATGAAAAAGTTCGCATGAACGAATCTGCATGGTGTCGTGGCAGCAGTTCAGAATCATGTATGTATGTTCCTTTGAACGGTACTGCAACTGCATTAGAGATGCTACGAGGCATTATCATTCAATCGGGAAATGATGCATCTAAAGCGATGGCTGAGCACATTGCTGGTAACGAAGGTACTTTCGTACATATGATGAATTCTGAAGCAAAACGTATCGGTATGAGCAATACCAGCTTTATGAATTCAACTGGTATGCCAGCTGAAGGTCACTACTCAACCGCTAAAGACATGGCAACGCTTGCACAGCATATCATTCATGATAGCTCAAAATACTATCCTATTTATTCTGAAAAAGAGTTTAGCTTTAACGGTATTAAACAAGGTAACCGAAATGCCTTGCTTTATACCGACCCAAGTGTCGATGGTTTGAAAACTGGCCATACTGATGAAGCGGGTTATTGCTTGACCACATCAGCAAAACGCGGGCCTATGCGTTTAATTTCGGTGATTTTTGGTGCGCCAAGCATGCAAGAACGCGCAACACAAACACGTGAAATTTTAGCGTGGGGTTATGCGAACTTTGAAACTAAAAACGTACAAGCAGCGAACCAAGTTTTAGCCAAATCAAAAGTGTGGTTTGGTAAAGACAGTGAAGTCCCTGTGGGCCTAGCTGAAACGTTCAACGTGACCATGCCTAAAGGTCAAGCCAACTCTATTAAAACGCAGATTGTAGTTCAACCGAAACTCACTGCACCGTTGAAAAAGGGTCAAGTGGTTGGTAAATACGTTGCAAGCCTTGATGGTAAAGTGATTGCTGAAAAGCCACTGGTTGCATTAAAAGATGTTGAAGAAGCAGGCTTCTTTGCGCGTATGTTAGATCACATCAAACAATTCTTCTCAAACTTATTCTAAGTCATATTTAGACTTAAGTTAAAGCATCCACACCTCGGTCTGGGTGCTTTTTTATTTTATAATGAGCACCTACATAAAAGCAGAACACCAATATGGCTAAAAATATTCGCCCCTATTTGAACACCACACCGCAACTGGGTAACAATTGCTATATTGATGCAATGTCCGTAGTGATTGGCGATGTCATTTTGGCTGACAATGTTTCAGTCTGGCCTTTTGCTGTGATTCGAGGCGATGTAAATTCAATCCGAATTGGTAAAAACTCAAATGTACAAGACCATACGATGCTGCATGTCAGTCATAAAAAAGTAGACAAACCTAACGGTTCTCCTTTGATCATTGGTGATGATGTGACTATTGGACATCATGTCACTTTACATGGTTGTACTATTGGCAATCGCGTATTGATTGGCATCAACAGCATTGTTTTGGATGATGTCGTTATTCCTGACGATGTCATGATTGGTGCAGGCACACTAGTGCCTCCTGGAAAAGTGCTGGAAAGTGGCTATTTATATGTCGGAAGCCCAGCTAAAAAGGTACGCACACTTACGGAAAAAGAATTAGCATTTTTACCCTATTCAGCACAAAACTATGTGAAAGTTTCAGGGCATTATTTAGAGTCATAGACCTATGTGCGAGTTGCATCGCACTTTTCATTTCTTAATATTTTTCAAATGCTGTCACCAAAAAGTCAATTAAGGCTTTCACTGATGGTAACAAACCACGTCTAGAGGTATAAGCTAAGTGAATCAACTCTGGTTTTGGCTCCCAGTTTGGAATTACTTTGACTAAACGCCCTTCTTTTAAATCCTGATGAATAATTAGTTCAGGCAACTTGGCAATCCCAAGACCTTGTAAAGTCGCTACATGCAATGCGTTGAGATCGGTAGTGGTCAGTCTCGGTTCACACTTCAGCACGTATAGTTCTTCATTTTCATCGAATAACTTCCAATGATATTCAGGTACAAATGACTCCATCATCAACACAGGCCATTGATTTAACTCTTTAGGATGTTGAATGGAAAACTGCTGATAGGCCAATTGTGGACTCGCCACAATAAACTGCCGAGACAAAGACAAGTTACGTACAACGAGTCCACTATCTTCTAGTGGTAAGGGGCGGATACGTATTGCTAGATCGTAACGCTCATTCATCAAATCTACTTTTCGATTGGTGGCTTCAACATGCAAACGCACTTTGGGATATTTCTTTAAAAAATCATTCAGCATAGTGCTGACATTCAAATGCAATAAATTCACAGGACATGAGATTTTCACTGTGCCTACAGGTTCTAAACTGAGCATTTCAATAGCTGCATCGGCCGCTTCAGCCTCAATAATCATGGCTTGGCAGTGCTGATAATAGACTTTTCCAACTTCCGTCACGGACACACTGCGTGTGGTTCGGTTAAGTAGCTTTACCCCTAAACGCTCTTCCAACTCTGCAATTCTGCGACTCAGCAAGGATTTCGTGATCATTAACTCGTTGCTGGCTGCAGAAAAACCACCATACTCAATCACTTTAGCAAAATAATACAGGTCATTAAAATCTTTCATCTACAATCCCTGAACATCTAATTGTTCTTTTAGTATGACAATGTTTCCCATATTAGGTATTTTTTCACCTTTGTCATGAAATTAACATAGCAATCACCAGTTAATCCATACAAAAGGTAATAAAAATGTCTACTCCAGCAAACTTCAATGACCAACGTCCTGTGATTGATCCAACAGATTCAGCGATGCTTTTAATTGACCATCAAAGTGGTTTATTTCAAACTGTAGGTGATATGCCGATGCCTGAATTGCGTCAACGCGCGGCGGCTTTGGCAAAAATTGCATCACTCACCAATATTCCAGTCATTACAACAGCTTCTGTTCCTCAAGGTCCAAATGGTCCCTTAATTCCAGAAATACACCAAAATGCCCCACATGCACAATATGTAGCACGTAAAGGTGAAATTAATGCATGGGATAACCCAGACTTTGTCGATGCAGTCAAAGCGACAGGGAAAAAGACGTTAATTATTGCAGGAACCATTACTAGTGTATGTATGGCTTTCCCTGCGATTAGTGCAGTTGCTGAAGGTTATAAAGTTTTCGCAGTGATTGATGCTTCAGGGACATACACCAAAATGGCAGAGGAAATTACTCTTGCACGTGTGGTTCAAGCAGGTGTTGTACCGATGGATACTGCGGCAGTTGCTTCTGAAATCCAAAAAACATGGAATCGTGAAGATGCTCAGGAATGGGCTCAAGTCTACACTCAGATCTTTCCTGCTTATGCACTGTTGATGGAAAGCTATGTGAAAGCGCAAGAAGTCGTTCAGAATAACGAAGTTCTAGATTCCAATCGCTAATCTAAAATAATCAAGGCTGAACCGCCATTAACCGTTTAAAGCTAAATTGAAAATAAATAGGCATCTCATTATAGGTGCCTATTTTGCTGAACTGAAGTTTAAATCAGTCCAAGTCACTCATTTTTATAATAAATGATATATTTATCAAAATCTTAAAATAAAAAATCGCATTAAAAATGAGTACCGTTTAGATATAAAAAAAACGTATAATTAAAATTAAAGAATACAATTAGTATTATATAAAAGAGCAGTAGATCATTTGAATCCTAGAAAACAACAGGATTTAACATGCTTAACGCAATCCACTGGCCTGAAAATTACCTCCCTGGACATACCGATAACTTTGTTTCGAATGAAGTGATTGTTTCAAACTTATCCGTTCAAGATATTTGGCCTTTTTTAGTCAATGCGCATCTATGGCCTTCATATTATGGAAACGCCTCAGATATTGATTTGAATGGTGCAAAATGCTTAGAACTCAACTTAGTCTTTTTCTTTAAAACTTTTGGCTTTCCAGTCAATGCTCAGGTCGTTGAGTATGCCCCGCCTAAAGATCATCAACCCGCTAGAATCGCATGGCATGGCTGGGCAGGTGAACCAGATTGTAGTGATCGCTTGGATGTCCACCATGCTTGGCTAATTGAAGACCTTCCTCATGACCGCGTCCGTATTTTGACTCAAGAAACCCAAATAGGTCGACCAGCTCAAGAATTAGCACACACTAAACCGAACCCGATGTTAAATGGACACCAAGACTGGTTAGACGGTCTAGTTAAAATAGCAAAATCTAAAATTTAGAGAGCTCTCAGCACAGACTTCCCTTCGCTGTCTGAATTAATAAGAGCCGTAACCACTGCTGGGCAGCATCACGGTGGTTACGTTCATGCCAGACCAGTGTTTTAGTAAAATGAGGGATATCTAAAGGAGGTTCAAAAACTTTAAAACCTTGCAGATTCTGAGTTAAACGTGACGGCACAACAGCGATTAAGTCTGTCGTACTCAAAATCTCAGGCAAGATCAAAAAACTATTCACCGACAACATTACCTGTCGTCTTTTTTTTAGTCCTTTAAGCTGCAAGTCAGTCACCCCAACAAATTGTCCACCATCATGAGAAATCAAAGCATGGTCTGTAGAACAGAGATCATCAATACTCAATTGTTTATTTTGTGCCATTTGATGTTGAGCACTCATGAGACAAACATAGTGTTCTTCAAATAAATCGTAAGTATGCAAATCTAAATGTGCATGTTCTGGTGTAATTAATGCAAAATCAATAACACCACGTTCTAATTGAGTAAATATCTCATCATTGTGCACAGAAACCACTGCAATTTGAACTTTAGGTGCAGAACGTCTCAGCGCAGCAATATAAGGTACCAAGATTGTCTTTAATGCATAATCTGTAGCTGCAATACGTAGCGTAAGCTCAGCCTCTTTGGGCTCAAAAATACTGGGTTTAAGTAAAGTATGGATATCACTTAAAATATTTTTAACGACTGGCGCAAGTTCTAATGCCCTTAAAGTTGGGTTTATTCCCCGTTGAGAACGCGTAAATAATGGGTCTTCAAAATAGTCACGCAATCGCTGTAACATTCCACTCACAGCAGGCTGAGTGAGGTACAACTTTTTGGCCGCACCCGTTACACTACGCTCATCAAAAAGTGCATCAAAGGTCTTCAGTAAGTTGAGATCCAAATTTTTGATATCATGCTTCATGATATGCGAGCCTTAAATTTATTATTTTCATTATAAGCTAGAAAGTCTTATTCGATACATAGAGTAAAAGTGTTTAAAAATTAGCTAATCATCATATTGAGCATATTCATCTTTCAAGAAAAAAACATTCAACATAGCCACCACGGTCTAAATTTTGTAGAATACCCTTTTCTCCCCATGGTGCTTTTACATGACCGCTTGGACAGCTCACGTGACCGTCGCAACCGTTGTTGAAAAAGACGGAAAATTTCTGTTTGTTGAAGAACACAGCGCTGGTGTGACACATACAGTATTTAACCAACCCGCAGGTCATGTTGAATCAGGTGAAACCCTCATCGAAGCTGCCATTCGTGAAACAATGGAAGAAACTGGACATGAGGTGTCTATAGATGCGTTATTGGGCATTTATACCTATACACCGCCCATGTTTCCAGATCGTACCTATTACCGTTTCTGCTTTTTAGCGCAGTCACTTCATCACCATCCAACAGCCGAACTCGATACAGGTATCGTCGGTGCAGTATGGATGACTTTGGATGAACTACTCGAAACGGCTCGTGCGCGTAGTCCATTGGTGATTAAAGCAGTTCAAGACGCACTCGCGGGTCAAAAATATCCTTTATCGCTCGTTTATGAGCACCAAAATTCTCCTCTTATTTCAAGTTTGGATGCCTAGTCCTATGCAACAACGTGTCATCGTCGGTATGTCGGGTGGTGTAGATTCATCTGTTTCTGCTGCTCTTCTTCTTCAACAAGGTTATCAAGTTGAGGGTCTTTTCATGAAGAACTGGGAAGAAGACGACGGCACAGAATACTGCACAGCGATGGAAGACTTAGCCGATGCTCAAGCAGTCTGTGACAAACTAGGGATTAAGTTACACACCGCCAATTTTGCTATGGAATATTGGGATCGTGTATTTGAGCATTTCTTAGCAGAATATGCTGCGGGCCGTACCCCAAACCCAGATATTTTATGTAATAAAGAAATCAAATTCCGTGCGTTCTTAGATCATGCCATGCAACTAGGCGCGGACTTTATTGCAACTGGTCACTATGCACGTCGCGGCGAAACTATGACCAACTCTAAAGGTGAGGAATATGCACCTTTACTACGAGGTTTAGATAAAAATAAAGACCAAACCTATTTCTTACATGCTGTGCATGGTCGTGAAATTAATAAGACCTTGTTCCCAGTGGGTGAAATTGAAAAGCCAGAAGTACGTAAAATTGCGGAACAATATGACTTAGTCACGGCGAAGAAAAAAGACTCAACGGGCATATGTTTTATTGGTGAACGTCGTTTTAATGACTTCTTAAAACAATACCTACCTGCACAAGCTGGAAAAATCGTCTTAGATGATGGCAAAGAGGTTGGTGAACATCACGGCTTAATGTACTATACGCTCGGTCAACGCGGTGGTATTGGTATTGGTGGTTTGAAAGGTGTCGCTGAAGGCGCATGGTTCGTTCTACATAAAGATATTGAAAACAACCGTTTGGTGATTGGTCAAGGTCATGAACATCCACTCATGCAAAGTACTACACTTTGGAGTGAAGCGATTGACTGGGTCGCAGGTGAAATGCAGATTCCTGAGACAGGTTTCCGTTGTACCTCTCGGACGCGCTATCGCCAAGATGACCAAGATTGTGTGATCTTTAATGATCCGACTACCCCAGGTGGCGTACGCGTTGAGTTCGATGAACCGCAACGTGCCGTGACTCCGGGTCAGAGTGTCGTATTCTACTCAGGTGAAGTTTGTTTAGGCGGTGGCGTGATTCATCATACCAATGCTCCTAAACCTGATTTTATTTAAAGGATTTTAAGACATGGCTGAGTTACCGTTTCAACAGCCTCAAACTTTGAACGAACGCCAAAACCGAGCGTTGGCGTTGGCGGCTGTGTTTCAGTCTGCGCAACTGACGCATATGACCGCCTTGAGCGGTCAGCAAAGTATTGGGGAAAGCGGTAACTTCTATTTAGAGCAGTTGATTAAAGCCAGTTTAAATATCCGACCAAAGGGCAACCAAAGCGGACAAACCTTAGACTTCTTTCATCAGCTGGCGGACATCTCCTTAGGACTGAAAACCTTAGAAAGTAGCATTACCCAACCCTTTAATACCTCACCCAAAACTCGAATTCCTAAATTATCCACTGCTAAACTTCCCATGACCTATGCCATGGCACTCTTACAATTAGAAAAGAAAGTGTATAGCAACCCCAAATTCGTTGAAATTATTGAACAGTCCCAACAAAAAATTTTAAGACAGCTTTCTTTTTTCGATAATAACTATTTGCACCCAAGCATCATTGCCAACCTCGCACAAACCTACGTAGACACTGCAGGACAAATTAACCCACGCATTATGGTGCGAGGCAATGCAGAAGCATTTAAAGATTCATCACATACCAACCGCATTCGTGCTTCCCTCTTTACAGGCTTACAATTGGCACATTTATGGCGTCAGCTCGGTGGAAGTTCATGGGGCATGGTGTTTAGCAAACGCAAATTGCTTAAAGATATTCAAGATCTCGCTCGTTTACAGTATCAGGTGATTTAACACATGATCGACGGGCTTTTTAGTTTTACGTTTAATTCCAAAGTTTAAGGAATCGCTATGAACGCTTTAACCGCACTTTCTCCATTAGATGGACGCTACGCTAGCAAATGTGATGCGCTTCGTCCTTTCCTCTCTGAGTTTGGTTTAATCCATGCTCGTGTGACTGTTGAAGTGCGTTGGTTACAAGCGCTTGCAAACCGTCCAGAAATCACTGAAGTCCCTGCATTTAGCGCTGCGACCAATACTGCACTTGATGCAATTGTTGCTGATTTTTCTGAAAGCGATGCAAATCGTATCAAAGAAATCGAACGCACTACAAATCACGATGTAAAAGCGGTTGAATACTTCCTGAAAGAAAAAATTGAGGGTATTGAAGAACTTAAAAATGCAGGTGAATTCATTCACTTTGCATGTACATCTGAAGACATCAACAACTTGTCTCATGCACTAATGCTGAAAAGTGGTCGTGATGTATTGGTTGCCTCTATGCAGCAAATCATTGACTCAATCGTAGCATTGTCTGAAAAGCATGCTGACCAACCTATGTTGTCTCGTACACATGGTCAGACTGCAAGCCCAACCACTTTGGGTAAAGAAATGGCGAACGTAGCATATCGTCTTGCACGCCAAATCAAACAATTCAAACAAGTTGAACTTTTAGGCAAAATTAACGGTGCGGTAGGTAACTATAACGCTCACCTTTCTGCTTACCCAGACATTAACTGGCCTGCGCACTCACAAGCATTCGTTGAGTCTTTAGGTCTAAGCTTTAACCCATACACCACTCAAATCGAACCACATGACTACATGGCGGAACTGTTTGATGCTTTACGTCGTTTCAATACGATTTTGATCGACTTTAACCGTGACGTTTGGGGCTATATCTCTTTAGGTTTCTTCAAGCAAAAACTGAAAGACGGTGAAGTGGGTTCTTCAACAATGCCACACAAAGTGAACCCAATTGACTTTGAAAACTCAGAAGGTAACTTAGGCTTAGCCAATGCAGTATTGGCTCACTTAGGTGAAAAACTTCCAATTTCTCGCTGGCAGCGTGACCTAACGGACTCAACTGTACTGCGTAACATGGGTGTTGGTTTTGCACAAAGCTTGATTGCTTTTGAAGCATGTTCAAAAGGCATTGGTAAACTTGAACTGAATGCTGCACGTATTGACGAAGACTTGAACAATGCGCAAGAAGTTCTAGCTGAACCAATTCAAACCGTTATGCGTCGTTACAACGTTGAAAAGCCATACGAAAAATTAAAAGCATTAACACGTGGTCAAGCGATGACGCGTGACATGATGGTTGACTTCGTTAATGGTAATGAACTTGAAGCTGTTCCTGCTGCTGACCGTGCACGTTTAGCGGAAATGACGCCTGCAACCTATACAGGTAATGCAGCTGAACAAGCAAAACAAGTTGCGGACTTAATTTCTAAAATCTAACTTTTAGAAATTAAAAAAAGCGAAGCTTAGGCTTCGCTTTTTTATTTATAATACAAACAAGCATATTGCATACATCTCATTGAAAAAATAAAAAGATGACAACCATACTGAAAATATCAACCACAGAAAATCCCATCAACGATCAACTGGAAAGGCCACATTGGATCTGTCTCATCCTGCTTTGTTTAGCAGTGGCTTTGGCTTCAATCCACCCGCTTGAACTCAGCTCTTATATCTTGCATCAGGTCGGAACTGTGTTCATGCTAATTACGCTGATCATTTGTCTGTATAAACTCGGACTCAGCTTGATGAGTTTTGTGCTGTATATTGTTTTTTTGCTGATTCATATACTTGGCGCACATTATCTGTATTCTTATGTACCCTATAATGAATGGTCGATCCAATACTTAAACCTTGACCTCAACCAGAGTTTAGGTTGGACACGTAATATGTATGATCGCTTTGTACATTTAGCATACGGTCTACTGCTCTACCCATTTTTCTATCGTGTATTTCAAGTCTGGTTACCGCAACTTTCAAAACTGACACTATTCCTTTTGGTGATTCAGTTTGTGATGGCAAGCAGTCTGATTTATGAATGGATTGAATGGCTGATTGCCATGGGGCTCTCTCCAGCAGATGCTGAAAATTATAATGGCCAGCAAGGTGACATGTGGGATGCTCACAAAGATATGCTATTAGCAACCGTTGGCTCAATCATCACAGGCATCATTTACTTATTTAAAAGCTAATCAGCAGTTAGTCGAATAGAGGCAACTGATGACTGTACAAAATTGATTGCACGTATTGTAATTGATGCACGAAACTTTAAGCAGACCATAAAAAACACCACGTTGGTGGTGTTTTATAAACATCAATCTTTTGCAGACTCATCTGCTGGCACTTCTGTGATACGACCACCACGTGCGAGAAAAGCAGCCACTTCATCTTCTAGCGCTTGGCGCTGTTTCAATTTCGCAGTCACAGTGAGTGTCTCAGCTTCGGCAACATCACCATCACTTGCTGCATTTTCAGAAGAATCTGATGCGCCCTTTTCAGCGGCTTGTGCTTCGTCCTCATCAACCGCTGAGTCTTCTACATCATCATAATCATTTGAATCAGTCATCTTAATCTCCCCACAAATGACCTTTAAGGTTCCAATGTATTACTGGTTTTCAATTATGTTGAAATTTAACAAGCTCTCAGCCTTTCGCATAGTCTTATTCAACAGAAAATCGTATCTTTTTTAATCAAAATCGTAATCTTATTTTACGACTGGCTAAAAAATAACACTTCCCGTCTTAGACAGCATAACGCGTCTCTTTGAGCAACCCTAAACCATTGGCCTGTGTCATAAAAGCATCTTTTAATACAGGCAATTTTTCAACCTGTTTCAAACCAAAGTTTCGTGCCCACACTACGGGAAAGAGTTGTGTAGTTTCCATCCAACCAATCGCAGACATGCTATGCATCATGGCATCATTTTGTCCTTTACGGCGGTGTTCATAACGCTTCAATGTTTGCTCATTTGCCCATACGCCACGTGCTAGATCATGTAGTAATGCATCACATAGTACAGCTGCATCAAGACAACCGATATTCACCCCCTGTCCCGCCAACGGATGAATCACATGAGCTGCATCACCAATTAAAGCCAAACCCGCTTTAACATATTGTTGTGCAGCACGTGCTTTGAGTGGGAAAGTAGCACGCGGTGTCGCTTCCAACACTTCGCCTAACATGTGGTGACTTTCTCGCGTTAACAGCTCGGTAAATTCAGCATCTGAAAGGGCTGCATATTCTTCTGCATAGTCATCAGGTAAAGTCCATACGATCGACTGCCAATGTCCTGCTTGCTCTGGTTTTAAACTCGCCATCGGTAAAAATGCCAAAGGGCCAGTTTCTAAGAAAATCTGACGTGCAACATATTGATGTGGCTGTGCCGTCCGAATGGCACAACTCAAGCCTGCTTGTTTGTAGTCGAGTACATCAATATCAATAAATGCTTGCTCTCGTACAAAAGAGTTTGCACCATCTGCGCCAATCACCAGTTTGGTTTTTAGCACCGTGCCATCAGCTAAATGGATATACCATAACCCAACACCTTCTTCGACACGGGCAACTTTAACTTGGGTGCGGTAATCATTGAGTACATTAAGCATTTGCTGTTGAATCGCTAAATTGAGCAAACTTGGCTCGACCATAGAACCGAGAGCTTGTTCGCCTTGTGGTTCCTGCTGGGACGCATGACCAAAGTTAATTTCACCATAGCCATTTTTATTCCACACCTGCATGCCGCTATAGGGCATCTGGCGGGCAATTTTATCCCAAACATCAATGGTTTTAAGCAAATGTATCGTTGCTTGACTGAGTGCCAAAACACGTGGGTTAGCAATGCTTAGCGTTTTTTGTTCATCTAAAATAGGCGCAGCATCCAGTACTGTCGCTTGCACACCACCCTGTGCTAAAAGTAAGGCTGTCAGTCCACCAACTAAACCACCGCCAATGATCACCACATCTAAAATATCAGCTTGAACTTGGCTCATGCTTTTAGCCCCATGGCATAGTTAGCTACTAGCGGTTTAATGCCTGGAATTGTATCAAATGCGACCAGCCCCGTGTTTCGAATAAATTTTAAGATCGGGTTGCTGTTGCTAAAACCACGCACTACAGAGTCGCAGAACTTAATTACACGCTGTTGGTCAGTCAAACGTGAAGCTTCATAGGATTGCAACATCGTTGCATCACCCAAGTCTGCATCTTGCGCACTTTGTTCCGTTAAATATCGGACCAAGACGTGCGCATCACGCATACATAGGTTAAAACCTTGCCCTGCAACGGGGTGAATGGTATGCGCGGCATTGCCCATTAACACCACCCGTCCTGCGGCCTGCTTTTCTGCTAGTACTTGTGATAATGGAAAACTAAAACGCTTACCTGTTTTTTGGAATTTACCTGCACGATCGCCATAGGTTTCTTGTAAGGCATTTAAAAAGTGTTGGTCATTTTCATCGCCCAACCATTCCCCTTCAGTACCCTTTTGCACAGGCCACACCACAGAACGACGGTATTCACCCGGAAGCGGTAACAATGCCAATGGCCCTAAACTACTAAAGCGCTCGAAACCCACATGGTTGTGCGGTTTTGAGGTTTGTACGGTAGTCACAATAGCGACTTGGTCATAGTCATGTTCTGAAGCGCCTATTCCTAAAGCTTTACGGCAGAATGAATCACGTCCATCTGCAGCAATAATGAGTTTTGCTTGCATTGAAAGTTCATCTTCTCCACGGTTTGCTTCAATGTACGCCAAATCAGCATCTTGCGTTAGTTGAGTGACTTGTACACCATCAATCAACTCAATAAGTGGCTGTTTTTGAACTTCTGTCAGTAGCACACGACCGAGCCATGCGTTTTCGATGACTTGCCCGAAGCTTTCGACTTTTTCTTGTTCTGCTTTAAGACGCGCCTTACCAAAGCTGCCTTGTTCGGTGATATTTACTTCTAAAATAGGCGTTGCATGTTCTTGTAACGCACTCCATAAACCCAGTTCTTGGTAAATTTGGACTGTACGACGTGAAAGTGCGCTGTTTCTTGCATCAAAGCTAGAATGGTATGGCACAAGGTTTACATCATCATAATTTGGGTATTTGATCGCTTCTAAAAGCTTCACCGCAATGTTTTGTTTGGCTAACATCAACGCCAGACTGAGTCCGACCATACCACCACCAACTATGATGACTTCTTGTTGCATGCTTCTATCCTTTTTATGGCGTACCTAAAGTCAAAAACTTCAAATACCTATAAGTTTTAATGGATTTATATTACATCAAAGATTTTCTTTTTTATAATGAAATGGATGTTTTTGCGTACTTTCAGCGTAAAGTGCTCTGCCATCATTTAGAAAAGACAGTCTTTTTTTGATTTCCATCAAAACTTGTTCAGCGCACTGTTTAAACAGACTTATAAGAAATGTGGAGCTTTGACCTCATAATAAGCGTGTAACGTGAATAATCACTAAAAAGCCCAAACAATTCAGATTGAGCTCTTTGATACAAAGTAAGTATTTGAATTTAAAAGCTAATTTTAAGAATTACGTATAAGGTGTATTATGTTAATTTTAGGAAATCTTATAAAAGAATAAAGTTTAATCTACTAATGTTTGGACCCATTGCAAGCTTCCGCTCATAGATATACCTACACCTAAATTTGCTATATGTAAGTATTCTTTTGGAATATAAGAAAATAATTTACCGTCAATGTAAGCAATCCAAAATTCTGGAGGTGGGCAATCGCACTCATCGAAGAACCCTTTAGTTTCTTCATATGCCAAGCAATCATACATAGAGCATGAAATATCAAACTCTAATATTCTTCCAGTAGAATTAAGTGAATGTGTCTGTTCTTTGACTTGATCCTAGCCAAAATAATGGACAATGATTCCCTCTAAAGATAACGTAACGTTAACTTTGGAGATGTAAAAATGGCTAAACGCTTTAGTCCAGAATTTAAACAACAAGCAATTGATTATGCACTTTCAAACTCGTACGAATCTGTGGCTGCTATCGCCCAGAAATTAGGTGTGGGTTATTCAACATTAGATAAATGGATTCGTGAGACCAACCCCACTGGTTCCAGCAAAAGACAGCTCTCGCCAGAACATGAGCAATATATTGCGCAAGATTCTCGATTTAGAAAAAGAAGTCAAACAACTCAGGGAAGCTAATGATATTTTAAAAAAGGCGCATGTGTACTTCCTGACAGATCATGCCAAGAAAAGTACACGGTAATCCAAGGCCTAACTGTGACTGAAATTACGGTTTCTTCTGCCTGTAAATGCCTAGGTGTCAGCACTTCGGGCTACTATGCTTGGCGAAAGAGACAGATTTACGTCAATCAGAAGTACACTGATTTAAAAGCTGTATATTGGCAACACCATGCTCGCTTAGGAGCACCTTCATTGGTGCACGACATGCATGATTTAGGTTACTGCATGAGTGAACGTACAGTTGGAAGGATGCTGAAAAAGCTCAGTTTACGCAGCAAGATTGCACGTAAATATAAGCATACGACTGATTCAAATCATCGTTTGCCGACGGCACCGAATTTATTAGATCGCCAGTTTACAGTCACTCTGCCAAATAAAGTTTGGACAACAGACATCACCTATATCCGAACCAAAGAAGGTTGGCTGTATTTATGTGTGATGCTAGATTTATTTAGTCGTCGTATTATAGGTTGGCAAACCAGCCATCGGATAGATCGTCAATTGGTATGTGATGCATTTAATTATGCAATGGCACGTCAGGGATATCCAACAGGTGTCATGGTGCATTCGGACCAAGGCTCACAGTACTGTAGTCGTGATTTTAGAGCACTATTATTGGCGAATAACTGTATTCAAAGCATGTCACGTAGGGGGAATTGTTGGGATAATGCGGTGACTGAAAGCTTCTTTCATACATTGAAAGGTCATGTGATACATGACAGTGTATTTGCCACTAGAAAAGAAGCCAATGCTGTCTTGTTTGAATATATTGAAGTTTACTACAATCGAATCAGACGACATTCTGCAAACGGCTGGTTAAGTCCTGAAGCCTTTGAACATAAATATTTTAAGAATTTAGAGGGATATGCTGTCCACGATACTGTCTAGGATCAAGTTTTGATAGCTTAAAAGATCCCATTTAACAAAATAGCGTTATACGAAACGAGAGTGCTAGAACCTAGTTAAAGTGCATCTAGCTCCGTTAACACAATCCTAAGCGTCCGAATTGCGGAAGCACGGAAAATAGTATTAGTTCCGTCAAAAGACGGATTTTTATCTGTCCAAGCGATTGCTGCAAGACATTGAATACCCACATAGAATAGAAATTTCATTTTAGGCACTGTCTGTTTATATGTATATTCCCAACCTTCTAAAAAAGCATTTCGCAATTCCAGATCAGAGAAATCTATATCCACCCAAACAATTTTCGCTAAATCGTAGACCGCATCTCCAATACGGGCAGCGTCAAAGTCTATAATACCCGAAATCCGATTTTCACTGTCTGCAAGGATATTTCGACCAATATAGTCACAATGCAGTAAATTAAGCTGTGTTGGCTCACATATAGCTTTACCGTACTTTTGTAACTCATTCAATTGATCACAAAATTCGTGATGATCGGATGACAATGGATTGATACGCGACATCCATTTGGAGATCATCAATTCCAAATGTTGACTCCACAGCATTGAATGTGTCAATAAGCCATCTCGATCTTGCCAGAACCTCATATTCAATAAGCGAGTCTGTGAAATTCCACGATGAAGTTCACCCAAAGCTCGTCCCGTATTCCTAAGCAAAGAGACTTTCTGTGCCCGGGTACAATTCTTCAATACTTGATCGACTTGTGTACCTTCAAGAGCACTCATAACAATGACAGAACAACTCCCCCATTCAAATTTATTAAATACCTTTGGTGTTAATGGAAACTCCTTGAGCGCTTCTAAGATTTCATAGTAACGTTCATTAGCCGTTTGATTATTTGCTATTTTAATAAAGACTTCTCCTTGAGAGGATTGTCCTTGATACACGGAAGATCCATTTCTCTGTGTAACCAAATGTAACGTCTTTGCCTGAATCCTATGCTTTAAATCATATAAATCTTTCATACTGCCGAATGTCTGTTGTTAGTAAAATGATGATGAAATAATTAATTTTTTTATTCATAAATATTATAGGTTTCTATTTAATATAAACACATTATAAAAAATAAATGCCGATCTCATGATCGGCTTTTATACAGTAAATGATATTTATCGTGCCATTAACGCTTCTATCTCTTCTACCGACTTCACCACTTTCACAGTCAAATTCAGTGGACCGTTTTGGGTTGCTACGATGTCATCTTCAATACGAATACCAATGCCACGCCATTTCGTATCGACAGTCTGATCATCAGGTGCAATGTACAAGCCCGGTTCAACCGTCACTACCATGCCTTCTTCATAGGCACGCCACACACCTTCTTGTTTATATGAACCCACATCGTGAACGTCCATACCCAACCAGTGTCCTGTGCCATGCATATAAAACTGACGGAAACTTTCCTTTTGGATAATCTCTTCAATATCACCTTGCATAATGCCCAAATCAAGCAAACCTTGAACTAAGATGCGCACAGCAACATTATGTGGTTCTTTATACGAGTTTCCTATACGCACTGCGTCAATTGCAGCAAGTTGTGCATCGAGGACTACATTATAAAGTGCTTTTTGCTCAGGGCTGAACTTTCCGTTGACGGGAAAAGTACGGGTAATGTCTGAAGCATAGTATTCATATTCACATGCTGCGTCGATTAAGACCAAATCACCATCTTTTAGCTCTTTATTGTTCTCTACATAGTGCAGAATGCAAGCATTTTCACCACCACCAACAATGCTGTTATACGACGGCACGCAGCCATTTTGACCAAATACATAATTCAGTTCAGCTTCTAGAGCATATTCCATCATGCCTGGCTTAACAGTTTGCATGGCACGAGTATGAGCTTGTGCAGAAATATCAGAAGCTGTTTGCATCAATGCAATTTCTTGTTCTGATTTAAACAAACGCATTTCATCTAAAATGCGGTCTAGCTGAATGACTTGCGCAGGTGCAGCAGTCCCACGACGTGACTCACCGTTAGCAGTCGTGATCCATTTTGCTACACGCGCATCAAATTCAGGTTGTTGCCCAATGCGATAGAATAATTTTTCTTTGCTTAAAAGTTTTTCAATGATTTCTTCATCTAACAAATCTATCGCATAGGCTTCATCAGCTTCATAGTCTTCTACCGCACCATCTACACCTGCACGATAACCATTCCAGATTTCCATCTCACGGTCACGTTCACGGCAGAACAAACTGTAGCTATAACCATCTTCATCGTCTTCGGCAAAGGTTTCGATGACCGCCACGGCTTCGGGCTCAGCAAAACCGGTCAGATAAAAAAAGCTGCTATCGGTACGGTATTTATAGTCTGCATCACGATTACGCATCGCCACCGGGCTAGTTGCGATAATGGCAATACTATTCGGACCCATTTGTTCAGCCAAACGGTCACGGCGTTCCTGAAAATCCACTTGCGTTAGTTTCATGTTTGATCTGTCTTTTTTATACCAAAGAATAAAAGTGCCACGCGCACCTTATCTTGTACGCGCAGCAAGTCTTATGCCAATTAGCTTGGGCGATGCGGTGTAAACATTTCTACAACATTGTTCGCTTCTGTTACAGAACGATCCGCTTGTTGCTTGTTATGAAAGTGTTTAAGTAAAGAACTTTCCTCAACTGCAATCTTTTTGCGACCGACAGATAAGCTCACAGGAATTAAACGAACAAACTCATATAACTCTTGATAGCTCTCCTCACCCTCTTCATCATCATCAGTTTCTTCAAACTCAACTGCTGCCACATCTTGTAAATGTTCAATCAGCTCCATTTCATCTGGACGAATATGACCTGACGCCAAACCGAAGCCCAGCACTACGCCTGCGCACCAATCCGCCAAAGCTTGTACACGGTCTGCGAGCGTATGCGTGTCATCGGGAAGTAATGGTAAATAGTCCAATTCATCTTCAGAAAGTGCATGTGAGACATCTTCAGCTTCATCTGCTAATAAAGCCAAAGCTTCTTCGCTTAACTCTGGAATTTCTAAAGTCGCTAAGATATGTTGCCATTCCTCACGACTTGGTGCCTGAGTTACACAAATGATACCTGTAAGCAAACCATGTAACTCACTTGGGCTAGAAATCTCTTCAATTTTAGAAAAATTTGGCTGCCATTCTGACCAACCTGAAATATCGTCTTGCATTCGTTTATCCAATCTCTATACTTCTTATATATTACCTTTGTTTGCAACACTGTGCGACCACGATATGTTAGAAGAATTACAGCGTCTACAGGCGCATATTGGCGTTTTAAAAACGCGACTTGCTCATTTTGAAAGTGAAAATAGCACTTTAAATGCAGCCAAACTGGATGCTGAAGAACAGCACCGTTCTCAAGTTGTGCAAAAAAATAGCTTAATTACCCAGAAACAAGAACAAATTGATGATTTAACTGAGCAATTAAGTAGCGCTCAGACCCAATATCAACACTTGAATACTGATGCGACTGCTTTGGCCGATCGTTATAGCCGTTTGGAAAAAAGTTGTACGGATTTAAAAAATCGCTTTCAGGAAATCTTGGCTGAACGTAATGAATTACGTGCAATTAAAGAAAAATTGAACAATGATCAGCGTCAAGCGCAGCAAGAAATCCAAGCACTTCAGCAAGAACGTGAAAGATTGTTACAAAAAAATGAACATGCCAAAGCTAAAGTCGAAGCCATCATCCAACGTCTAGCTATTTTAGGTACAGAGCAAGACCATCACGCGCAAGAAATTCAGCAACTTGCCCACCCTACTGAAGCTGGCGAGGAAGTTTAATCATGAGTGAACAAATTACTGTTGAATTACGTGTCTTAGGTCATAGTTTTCGTTTAGTCACAACAGAAAAAGAGAAAGCTGACCTTGAACGTGCAGCGCTACTTTTAAATGATAAATATGATGAATTTCGTCGTAAAGCACCACGTGTAGAACCTAGTAAAATCATCATTATGGTGGCGCTTGAGTTAATGCAAGAAGTTCTGTCTATGAATAAAACGCTACAAGAATATGCACATGCAGAACGTTTGTTAGCGAGCATTATTGAAGACGTTAAAGATTTTACCTAAAGTGCTTTCATTTTTGCATAAACTATCAACACTTGTGCACGAGTTTACAGTTCGTAGCGGTCTATGAGTTGCCATCAACGTGAGATGCGTTATACTTAATGCAACTCTGAGGTGTTCGCCAGCGGGTCTATTCCCCTGCCGATACTTAAACTTATGGATTGTGTTCTGTATATTTAGAGTGTATGCCCGTCTTCGAGCGGGAAACCCAGCAAGTATACGTCGCGTCCACCTTGAACTCATCGGGTTCAGGGTAACGACACATGCAGCGGCATCTTCGGAGTACTTTATTTTTACCAATAACAACAAGTTACAATAAAACATATCTCTTATTCTGTTTATGTAAATTCACATAAATCATCAAAAGTAGTCATATGGTAGGCTCTAGAATTATTGTGCTATATTGCTGAGTATTGTTTCAATCAGTTAAAAAGTACAATGGCTCAAAGACATAAGCTAACAAAAACATTTATTGATAGTCTCCCTCTTAGAAGCATCAGGAAAAAAGTTTTTATCGTGACTCTCTGACCATTGGCTTTGATATTATCGTTACTTAGTCTAAAACCTACTTTATTGATTTTTTTAAAAATACTTTCTATTTAAGAAAATAAATTTTAGATCCTCTAAAAATAGGGCCGAGTGCCCTATTTTTATACTTAAAATGTTAGAACACATGCCGAATTTCAACCGTTGGATCATGTTCATCCAAACGTTCTGCCAAAATATGTAAACGTCGTGTCGGCACTGCGGGAAACAAATGATGCTCCACATGATAAAACATGTTGTAGGTCACGACCCGTTTAAACTCATTGCGCACTGTGCGCGCCATATACACATGATCTTCAGTATCATGATGTACCGTCCACACCGCAAAAAAAGCCGTCATGCATTGCCCAATCAACATGGCACTGACATGGTATTTTAAAATACTGATATCCAAGATCACAAAAACCAAAAACAATACCATGACGTTGGCAACCAGCTCAGCAGACATCCATTTTTTCTGGGTTTTAGTCCCAACCTCAAAGGCTTTTTTATGCAACATCCATGGAAAAATAGGGCCAAAAAGCAAAGCTTGCCACCACTTCATGCTTGCACTTTTCGCTTCAATATCTTCGTCCTGCATACAGTGCTGATGGTGTCGCAGGTGATTAATTTGTACCGCATGCATCGAGCCGAGCATGATAATACTTAAGACAAACATGACCCAATGAGTCGCAGGTCGGCTAATGCCTAAGGCAAAATGAAAGGCATTATGCACCTGTCTCAGCCCAGTTAAGAAAAACATAAACGAGCAAAACAGCGCCAAGACATACCACTGTAAACTTGCAAAAATGAAAGAGACGATCAACCACGGTAAAGAAATGAACAACTCACTGATCACATCGGTACGGCCTAACTGAACGAGATCTTTCCACTGCACTTGTTCTAATAATGAATGTGAACGCATATGCCCTCTATTTGTTTGTATTTATTTTAAGCAATACTGTACCGAATCTTAAGGCATAAAAAAAGCCACGTTTTCAGTGGCTTTGCTTGTTCTTTGTCACTCGCTTTTTCGTTTATTATTTTAAATGTTAACTGTGACGTTGACTGATCTGCTGACTCATTAAGGCATACACTTCAGCAAGATCCGCACGTTGAGCTTGCGCAAGCATCTGTTGATGCATTTGTAGAATATTCTGATCCTGACGCATCGCAGGGCCAGTTTGCATCTGCTTCGGGTCATTCTGTGTGCTTTTCTGCGCGGTTTCTAAAATCAAGGGGTATAGCAGACTAAAATCGACCTGCTCTGCATCCACCACTTGTTTCGCCATGTCATAGCAATAATTACTAAAATTACAAGCAAAGACAGCCGCTAAATGCAAACTTAGACGCTGCGCAGAGCTATAGCTATACACGCGTTGGCTCAGGCTTTCTGCCAGAGTATGTAGTCTTTGAAGATCCGTATTTTCGGTGGCTTCTACAAACAACGGTGTATTTGACCAATCAATTTCACGTTCTAAGCTAAAGGTCTGTAAGGGATAAAAAACCCCTGCACGTGCATGTTTCATCGCCAAAACTGAAAGCGCTGTACTCCCCGAAGTATGCACAATCAACACATTCGGCAGGTATTCAGTCAATGCTGAAATCACGCTTGGTATCGACTGATCACTTACCGCAATCATCACCAAATCCACATCAGTATTTAACTGCTTAAAATGACTGACCGCCTTTGCATGTACAACTTGCGCCAAAACTGCTGCTTTGTCGAAGCTTCGGCTATAAATATTGACGATTTCATGCTGAGACATCAGGGCTTTGGCCAAATGATGAGCCACCCGCCCTGCTCCAATTAAACTGATCCGCATCTTGATTTCACTATTTTAAAGTGCCTACAGCATGCCAATAAAAAAAGGATGAAGCAATTCATCCTATTCATCAGATTGACACTCAGCGACTAAAACTTACGCAGGGTCAAAATCTGTTCACTACGACCAAATGGCCCTTGCTCATCGTGCAAAACCGCACTGGTTAAACCGATACCATCATCACCATATTGCTGCGTCGCTTCCAAACCTAACCATTTCCCTTGGGGTAAACGGTATAAATGCAGTTGTAGGTCTAAATTGGGAAAGCCCCATCCAGATGCAGGATTTTGACGTGGCACAATACCATTGGCTGTGTCGACCATCCCCAGTAAGCGCACAAAACTTGATGTTTGCTGAGCTTCCACCATGTCCAAATCATTATGTAACCAGACGATGCCTTTACCTGCTCGATGGCCGTCTGCCGCACGTGTCTCAATACTTTGGATATAACCACCCGGCCAACATTTCATCCCATCCCACACGGGCAAAGTTTCAGGATGTACAATGGATTGATCTTCTAACCCTGCAATTGCACTGGTATCTTGCTTCATCATTTTCCAAGCACGAGCCACAATACAGGTCTTGCCGTTTGCCTGCATTTCCGCCTCGATCAGTTCAATGGTTTTTCCAGCACGAATGACACGGGTATGCACCGTAAACTCACCAAAAGCGATCAGTCCAAAAATATCTAAACTCACACGTCCAATGCGCATCTCTTCGCGTGGTTGAAACTGCTCTAACTCCGCACACAAAACCCCAGTTGCTGGCGCCATGTGCTGCTCATGCGGATTCCATGCACCCTGTGCATGAATATTGGAAAGATAAGACGCCGTACAGCTCCCATCACTGTGCTGTTCACGATTTAAAAGTTGATAATAGGCTGCCATGTGTATTCCTTCATTCTTATCTTTAAAATGTATCTTTTCACTGCTATTGGTTCTTACTTTTGTGCAAAAAAACCATAATAATTCAACAGTTGACTATAAGTTCGTACTTCATGAAATCCAACTTTAGTCAGAAGCTCTCGCATCTGGTTGGCAGATATCAGGTAAAAATCTTGTTGCAGGCGCTCAATCATTTTTTCACTCTGTACCACCGTCAAACCATTGCTCTGACATAAGGTTTGTAGAACCTTGAGCTCACTGTCATCACTAGAGCTCATCAGGTCATAGCTGAGTAAAATCGCTTGCGTTTTAAGACAGCGTAAAATGTCGGCAAAGAAGAATGGCTTTGCTTCAAGTGGAATAAAATGCGCCACCAATATGGCTAAAGCGGCATCAAACTGTGCACTTTCCTGTAATGCCGTGGTATCACCATGGACAAAGCGAACCCGCGTTAAATCACTATGGGTCACGCTCAATAACTGCTGCGCTTTTTCAATCATGGTCAAAGATGGATCAACAGCGGTAAAACTCCACGTCGGATGCTGCGCCAACAAATATGAAAGCTCATAGCCTGTGCCACAGCCCACAATTAATACATGCGCATGTTCTGATAAATGTGTTTTTAAAATGGCTTGAATTTGTAAATGAACCAATTCATAACCTGGAATGAGCTTACGAATATGTTCATCATAACCATCCACTACAGTTTGACTCTGAAAGTCTTTCGCCATTTTATTCTTCACTCATCTATTTTTAATCGTCGCCCTAAATCTACACTTTCATGACTGCATGTTCTAGCACTTAAGCCACAGCCATAGCATCGACCGTTAACTCAGCAAGTTGCGGTTTGGCTTTTTCTGCATGTAGACCCAGTTTTTGAAAGAGTTGTTGATCCTTCCCCTCAGCAATATTTGGCGTAGTCAACAATTTTTCACCTGAAAACAGTGAATTTGCACCTGCCATAAAAGCCAAAGCTTGATCGGCATCGGACAACGATTCACGTCCCGCAGACAGACGAATATAGCTTTTCGGCATAATGATGCGTGCTACCGCAATAGTGCGAATCCACTCGGTCACATCCAACTTTTCAACTTCTGCCAAAGGCGTGCCTTGCATTGGGACCAGCATGTTGATCGGCACAGACTCAGGATGGATTGGTAAAGTCGCCAATTCAAACAGTAGTCCAATTCGATCTTTGGTCTCTTCACCTAGGCCAACAATCCCACCACTACACACTTTTAAACCTGCTTCTCGAACATGACTTAAGGTATCTAGACGGTCATCAAAACTACGCGTACTAATCACATTTGGGTAGTATTCACGCGACGTGTCTAAGTTATGATTGTAATAATCGAGTCCTGCACCCTTTAAACGTTGGGCTTGAGAGGCATTCAGCATGCCTAGCGTCATACAGGTTTCTAAACCCAATGCTTTCACTTCACGCACCATATCCAAGACATAAGGCATATCTCGCTCATGTGGATTTCGCCATGCTGCGCCCATACAAAACCGTGTAGAACCAGAGGCCTTCGCCTGCTGTGCTTCGCTAATCACTTTTTCAACCGCAATTCGTTTTTCAGCTTCAAGCTTTGAGTCATAACGCGCAGACTGTGAACAGTATTTGCAGTCTTCAGGGCATTTGCCTGTTTTGATCGACAGTAAAGTACTGACTTGAATCGCATTCGCTTCAAAGTACTGACGATGAATTTGCTGTGCTTGAAAGACCAAATCTAAAAAAGGCTGTTGGTAGAGTGCTTGTATTTCAGCGCGAGTCCAATCATTTCTCAGGTGCATATGCTATTCCTTTTACTTTCCACTTCGGACTTTCCTTTGGCTTCAAACCAGCAAAGGAAAGTCCGTCTTCAACCTTATGCGATTTCTTTCAAATCCAGTTCATTACGCATAAATTCCTGCAATTTAAACTTCTGCGCTTTGCCCGAAGCCGTCATTGGGAACTCATTAAAAAACCGGACATAACGTGGAACTTTATTGTGTGAAATGTGTTCTGCACAGTACTGACGGATCGACTCTTCAGTAATGTCATGATGCTCATGTAAAATAATACAAGCACATAACTCTTCACCATAACGTGCATCTGGCAGACCAATAACTTGGACATCGCTGACATCAGGATGAGTATATAAAAAGTCTTCGATTTCTTTCGGGAATAAGTTTTCTCCGCCTCGAATAACGACATCCTTAATTCGGCCTTTAATTTTCACAAAGCCAACTTCATCCATTTCTGCGATGTCGCCCGTATGCATCCAGCGTGCTGAATCAATCACTTCTTGAGACTTTTCATGGTCTTCCCAATACCCCAACATTACCGAATAGCCACGAACACACAGTTCACCCAACTGACCGCGCGGCACAACTTTGCCTTGCTCATCTACAATTTTAATTTCAAGATGTGGATGGACGCGCCCTACGGTTCCGACCCGTTGTTCAACTGAATCTGAGGTTGAACTTTGTGCACTGACCGGTGCCGTTTCAGTCATACCATAGCAAATGGTAATTTCAGACATGTGCATCCGATCAATAACACGTTGCATAATTTCACGTGGACAAGGACTGCCCGCCATAATGCCTGTACGTAAACTGGAAAGATCAAAGTCATCAAACTGTTCATGCTCTAAAATGGCAATAAACATGGTCGGTACACCGTATGCAGCCGTACATTTTTCCTGCTGAATGGCTTTTAAGGTTTCTAAAGGATTAAACACTGCCGATGGATAGACCATGGTTGAACCATGCGTAATGCAGGCCAAATTACCCATCACCATACCGAAACAGTGAAACAGTGGTACAGAAATACAAACACGATCGGCAGGACTTAAGTGAATGGCTTCACCAACAAAATAACCATTATTTAAAATATTATTATGTGTCAGCATTGTGCCTTTCGGGTTACCCGTGGTGCCCGAAGTAAACTGGATATTGATGGTTTCATCAAACTGTGACTCGCTTGCAACGAGCTCTAATTGATTGAGCTGTCGCTTACTGGGGGGAGAGAGTAAGTCGCTAAAACGATGCAAACCCGTATGTTCTTCTTCATCAATTTTAATAATATATTTCAAATGTGGCAGTCGTTCCGCCTTGAGCACTTTATTTTTAGCCCCTTTAATTTCAGGTGCAATTTTCATTAAAATATCTTGGTAATTTGTGCTTTTAAATTGAGATGCAATGATCAAGCCCTTACAAGAGACTTTATTCAACACATATTCGAGTTCACTACTCTTATAGGCTGTGTTCAAGTTGACTAAAATGATGCCCGCTTTAAACGCAGCAAACTGGGTAATCGTCCATTCCACACAGTTCGGTGACCAAATCGCAAGTCGATCACCTTTTTTCAAGCCCAGTTTCAGTAAACTACAGGCAAATGCATTGACCTGCGTTTGTAATTCCTTATACGTGAGTCTGACATTTTGATGCAGGCTGACAACAGCATCTTGTTCCGCATACTGCTGACAAGCCTGATCAAATTTCTCACCAATCGTCATCCCTAATAGGGGCTGACTGCTCGTTCCATAGGCATAACTTAACCGTTCTTGTGTCATCGAATCGTTCTCCTTGATTCATTATCATCTTGTTATTCAACTTATTTGTTCTATGACCACTTCCTTTGAAAACGCCAAGCCTTTGTGCTTTATTCCTTGGGCTATTTTTCCTCCTGAACCTGAACTGCATTGACACAAAATTCGGCAATTTGTTTCACAAAGTAGTCTTTATGGTTTTGCTCAAACATTACACCTCGAGATGGATTTAAAGGCTCTATCACCACAAAAGTCATGGCACCGACCACACAAAGTGCTGCGGTATTTAAGTCTTCAAAACCGAACTCGCCGTTAATTTTCCCTGCGGCCAGTATCTCTTTCATGCTCTGTTTAATCAGTTGTTTACTGCGAAAACGCTCATGTTCTAATTCAGCATCAACTGGTTCAAACATGAGTGAATACGCAAGTTGGGGGCTATTCATGGCACGCTTCACAAACGTGGTCACCGCTTTGTCTAATTTCTGTTTTGACGTCAGCTCATCACTTTCAGCAATGTGGTTCAAAATTTTCACCTCATGCTGAATGGCCTCCGAAAGAACCTCAATTAACACTTGGCTTTTGTTATCGAAGTAACGATATACCAAACCACTGGAAACACCTGCACGTTCAGCAATCGCTTGAATTTGTGCGTCCTTAATTCCCCCTTGAGCAATAAGTTCACGAGCGGATTGCAAAATCGCTTGGCGATTTTGTTCCATTCGTTCTTGCATCAACGATGATCTTTTATAACTCATAATTCTATTCTCAACCAGATAAAATGAATTGTAAATCAATTTGTGAATTTTAGTTCACTTTTTTAAAAATTCGATGTATTGTAAAAATCAAGCACAACAAAAATGCTTTATCAGGAACAACAAATACAATCATAGGATGAATGAAGAAATGACCTTCCAAAGCTTAACTTTCGGTTTAGATGAAACACTCATTGCACTGCGTGATTCCGTTGCTGCATTTTGTGCCAAAGAAATTACCCCGATTGCCCAACAAGTCGATCAGAACAACAAATTCCCTGCTCAGCTGTGGAAAAAATTTGGCGATATGGGCTTACTCGGTCTAACCGTCAGTGAAGAATATGGCGGTACAGGCCTAGGTTATTTAGCACATATCATTGCCATGCAAGAAATCTCACGTGCTTCAGCTTCGATTGGTCTTTCTTATGGTGCACATTCTAACCTATGTGTGAATCAAATTAACCGAAATGGCAGCGAGGAACAAAAACAACGTTATTTACCGAAGCTAATTTCAGGTGAGTATGTCGGAGCACTTGCCATGTCTGAACCGAATGCAGGCTCAGACGTAGTCAGCATGAAGCTCAAAGCTGAAGATTGTGGAGATCACTTTCTGTTAAATGGCTCAAAAATGTGGATCACCAATGGTGGCGATGCCGATGTGCTTGTGGTGTATGCCAAAACGGATTTGCATGCAGGCGCTAAAGGCATGACGGCTTTCCTTGTAGAAAAAGACATGGAAGGTTTTAGCCATGGCACACATTTAGACAAGTTGGGTATGCGTGGTTCGAACACCTACCCTCTGTTCTTTGACAATGTGAAAGTGCCAAAAGAAAACGTGATGGGTGGTGTAGGAAACGGCACCAAAGTGCTCATGAGTGGTTTGGACTATGAGCGTGCTGTTCTGAGTGCAGGTCCTTTAGGCATTATGGATGCCTGCATGGATACCGTGATTCCGTATATCCATGACCGTAAACAATTCGGCCAAGCACTTGGTGAGTTCCAGCTAATGCAAGGGAAAATTGCCGATATGTATTCGACTTGGTTGGCATGTAAAGCGCTAGTCTATGCCGTGGGTGCTGAGTGCGACAAGGCTGACCATAGCCGTAGCCTACGTAAAGATGCAGCCAGTGCAATTTTATATGCTGCTGAAAAAGCCACATGGATGGCAGGTGAAACCATTCAGACCTTAGGTGGAAATGGGTATATCAATGAATTTTCTGCAGGCCGTCTATGGCGCGATGCAAAACTCTATGAAATTGGCGCGGGAACTTCTGAAATTCGCCGTATGTTGATTGGCCGCGAATTGTTTAATGAAACAGCTTAACCCTCCACAACAATAAAAATGACAAGGATGTTCGTGATGAATCAATTACATAGCAAGATCAATATTCGAAGTGAAGACTTCAAAACCAACCAAACCGCGATGCAAAGCTTGGTCGATGACTTAAAGCAAAAAGCAGAACAAATTGCTTTAGGCGGCGGTGAAGCGGCGCGACAAAAACATTTGGCACGCGGAAAACTATTAGCACGTGATCGTATTGATCAGTTAATTGATGCAGGCACGGCATTCCTTGAAGTTGGTCAGTTGGCGGCACAAAACGTCTATGCAGACGATGTGCCTGCGGCAGGTGTCGTTGCTGGTGTAGGCCAGATCAATGGTGTGACTTGCATGATCGTCGCCAACGATGCGACAGTGAAAGGCGGCACCTACTACCCACTGACTGTGAAAAAACACTTACGCGCTCAAGAGATTGCGGAGCAAAACCATCTGCCATGTATTTATTTGGTGGACTCAGGCGGTGCCTATTTACCAATGCAGGACGAGGTGTTCCCTGACCGTGATCACTTTGGGCGTATTTTCTACAATCAAGCACGCATGTCGAGCATGGGAATTGCCCAAATTGCGGTGGTAATGGGCAGTTGTACGGCTGGTGGTGCATACGTACCTGCCATGTCTGATGAAACCATTATTGTGCGTAACCAAGGGACAATTTTCTTAGGTGGTCCACCACTGGTGAAAGCGGCAACAGGTGAAGTGGTCAGCAGTGAAGACTTAGGTGGTGGTGATGTGCACACTCGCCTGTCTGGTGTGGCCGATCATTTGGCGGAAAACGATGAACATGCAATCGCCATTGCTCGTAACATCGTGGCGAACCTGAATAAAACGCCACATACGCGTGCAACAGAGATTGAAGAACCGTTATTTGATGCAACAGAACTATATGGCGTTGTGCCAAGTGATGCACGCAAACCATTCGATATTCGTGAAGTGATTGCGCGTATTGTCGATGGTTCACGTTTTGATGAGTTCAAAGCTCGCTTCGGCACCACCTTAGTCACTGGTTTTGCCAAAATCTATGGCATGCCCGTTGGCATTATTGCTAACAACGGTATTTTATTTTCAGAGTCTGCACAAAAAGGGGCTCACTTTATTGAACTATGTACGCAGCGCAATATTCCCCTGCTGTTCCTCCAAAACATCACTGGCTTTATGGTCGGTCGCCAATACGAAAATGAAGGCATTGCCAAAAATGGCGCCAAACTGGTCATGGCTGTTGCAACCGCAAATGTCCCGAAACTCACTCTTGTGATTGGTGGTTCATTTGGTGCAGGCAATTACGGTATGTGTGGTCGGGCATATTCACCACGCTTCATGTGGACATGGCCGAACTCGCGTATTTCGGTGATGGGGGGTGAACAAGCGGCAAGTGTATTGTCGACCCTAAAGCGTGATCAAATCGAAAAACGTGGCGAGTCTTGGTCAGCCGCAGAAGAAGATGATTTTAAACAACCCTTCCGTGACCAATTTGAACGTCAAGGCCATCCATATTATGCATCGGCACGTTTGTGGGATGACGGTGTAATTGACCCTGCACAAAGCCGTCAGGTGCTGGGTTTAAGTTTAGCTGCAGCCTTAAATGCACCGATTCAACCGACCAAATTCGGCGTGTTCCGCATGTAGGAGATGAGCGATGAGCTTTCAATATTTACAACTCGAACAACGCGACCAAGTGACAACGGTATGGATTAATCGTGCAGAAATGCATAATGCCTTCAATACTCAAGTGATTGAAGAACTACACCGCTGCTTTAGCGAACTCAATACGCGTGATGATGTCCGTGTCGTGATTTTAGCTGGACGTGGCAAAAGCTTCTCGGCTGGTGCAGACCTGAACTGGATGAAAGAAGCAGGACAAGCCTCACAGGCTGAAAATGAAGCCGATGCATTAAAACTAGCGAAAATGCTACAAAGTTTAGCGACATTAAAACAACCGACCATCGCCCGCGTACAAGGCATTGCTTTTGGTGGTGGCATGGGACTGGCTTCTGCATGTGATATTTGTGTCGCAAGCAGTGATGCTAAGTTTGCGACCTCTGAAGTGCGCTTAGGTTTAGCCCCTTCAACCATTAGCCCTTATGTGATTCGTGCGATTGGCGCACGTCAAGCTTCACGCTACTTTTTAACCGCAGAACGTATTTCTGCAGAACAAGCCCTACACATTGGTCTGGCGCATGTGGTGGCCGATGCTGAACAGTTGGATGAAAAAGTCACAAAAATGGTCGATGCCTTACTTTTGGGTGGGCCAGAAGCACAAACAGCTTCAAAACAACTTATCCAAATGGTCGATCAACACGTGTTAACCGAAGCATTGTTGTTGCAAACCGCACAACATATTGCCCATGTACGCCAAGGATCAGAGGCGAAAAATGGCTTAAATGCTTTTTTAAATAAACACAGTCCAGTCTGGATCAAGACGACGGCATAACAACAAGAAAGGATATTGATATGTTTAATAAAATCTTAATTGCAAACCGTGGTGAAATTGCTTGTCGTGTGATCCGAACTGCAAAAAAAATGGGAATTGCCACCGTTGCAGTCTATTCAGATGCTGACGCTCAGGCACAGCACGTGCAACAAGCCGACGAAGCCATTTATATCGGCGAATCTCCTGCTGCACAAAGCTACCTACAAATTGAACGTATTATCCAAGCTGCCTTAGACACAGGTGCAGAAGCAATCCATCCAGGTTATGGTTTCTTATCTGAAAATGACCAATTTGCCAATGCCTGCCAAAAAAACAACATTGTCTTTATTGGCCCACCTGTAGATGCCATTTTAGCCATGGGCCTCAAAGCCACCTCTAAATCTTTAATGGAAAAAGCAGGCGTACCGTTGACACCGGGTTACCATGGCACAAACCAAGACCCTGATTTTTTAAAACAACAAGCCGATGCCATTGGCTATCCTGTGCTGATTAAAGCCAGTGCTGGCGGTGGGGGTAAAGGCATGCGCTTGGTTGATCGCGGCGAAGACTTTTTAAGTCATTTGGCTTCTTGTAAAAGCGAAGCACGTTCAAGCTTTGGTAATGACGATGTTTTAGTTGAACGCTACGTGGTACAACCCCGTCATATTGAAGTGCAAGTTTTTGGTGATACACATGGCAACTATGTGCACCTCTTTGAACGCGATTGTTCAGTGCAACGTCGCCATCAAAAAGTCTTAGAAGAAGCGCCTGCACCCAAAATGGCAGAACCAAAACTCGAAGCCATGCGCCAAGCCGCTATTGATGCCGCACGTGCCGTGGATTATGTCGGTGCAGGTACAGTTGAGTTTATTGTGGAACAAGATGGCACGGCCTATTTCATGGAAATGAATACCCGTCTGCAAGTTGAGCATCCTGTAACAGAGATGATTACAGGGCAAGATTTGGTGGAATGGCAACTACGTGTAGCTTTTGGTGAACCGCTACCGAAACAACAACACGAACTCAGTATTCATGGTCATGCATTAGAAGCGCGTGTCTATGCGGAAGAACCTGAAAAAGGTTTCTTACCTGCGATTGGTAAAATTCACTACCTGCACTACCCTCAGCAAAATGAGCATGTCCGCGTAGACAGTGGCATTGTTGAAGGGGATGAAATAACGACCTTTTACGACCCAATGATTGCCAAATTAATTGTGTGGGCGAAGAATCGTGAAGCAGCACTCACGCAAATGCACCATGCTCTCAGTCAGTTTCATGTCGATGGCTTGGGCAATAACATTGCATTCTTAGACCGCTTGGTCCGTTCAGAATCGTTTAAAACCGCCAACCTAGACACCAACTTAATTCAACGTGAAGAAGCGTTTTTACTACAACACAATGAAACAGCCTCTTCAGAGCTTATCATCACGGCGGCATTGATTGAACTCTTGTCCCGCTTTGCCAGCAATCAAACAGCTGCAAATCCTGTATGGCAAGCCGAGTCTCTATGGCGTTTAAATATTAATGCCAGCTATGCCATTAAACTGGCACTGAACGATGAAGAACATAAAGTCTATTTCAGCCCAACGGCAAAAGGCTTTACCGCAAAGTACAATGGAAATAGCATTTTCATTCAGGGTGAATTGTTAGAAGCACATTTAGCTAAAATTGAATGTGCAACAAGCAAAAAGACCTATGCTTATAGTTCAAATGCACACGGTCTAACCCTGTATGCAGACGGTCAAAGCTATAAATTTGCACATATTCAGCCTAACTTTAATACCAAAGATGATGCTTCTGATGCCAATAACTTAAAAGCACCAATGCCGGGTGTGATTACGCAGGTCTTGGTACAAAACAACAGTACAGTGAAAAAAGATGAGGTTCTCCTCACGCTTGAAGCGATGAAAATTGAATATTCAATTCGTGCTCCACATGACGGCATTGTCTCTGCGGCTTACTTCCAAGTCGGTGATCAGGTCAAAGCGGGCGATGAATTAGTTGAATTTTCAAGCTTGGAAGGTGCAGCATGAGTGAATTTGTCAGAATTGTTGAAGTCGGACCACGAGATGGTTTGCAAAATGAAAAGACACCACTCACTTTGGATGACCGTCGTAAACTGATTTTAGATTTAATGCAGACAGGACTCAGTGCCATTGAAGTGGGCTCTTGTGTCTCTGCAAAGTGGGTTCCACAAATGGCACAGAGTGATGAACTCTTTGCCAGCTTACCTAATGATCCGAATATCAGTTTTAGTTTATTGACTCCGAACTTAAAAGGGTTTGAGTCTGCATTGGCTGTCGGCTGTCAGGAGGTTGCTGTTTTTACCGCAGCCTCCGAAAGCTTCACTCAAAAAAACATCAATTGCTCCATTGATGAAAGCTTTGAAAAATTTGCAGACATCATGACTGCAGCGAAAGCTCATCACCTCAAAGTGCGTGGTTATGTGTCTTGTATTGTTGACTGCCCCTATGAAGGCGCAATTGCACCGAGCAAAGTTGCACACGTCAGCCAACGTTTACTCGACATGGGCTGCTATGAAGTGTCCTTAGGTGAAACAATTGGCACGGCGACACCAGATCGCGTGAAAAAAGTCTGGCAGGCATGTTTAGCTGAAATGGATGCTGCGAGTTTAGCAGGACATTTTCATAATACTTATGGCATGGCGATTGCCAATATTTACCAGTCTTTAGAACAAGGCATTCGTGTATTTGATTCGTCCATTGCAGGTTTAGGCGGCTGCCCTTATGCCAAAGGTGCATCGGGCAATGTTTCCACAGAAGACCTTTACTACCTACTCTCCAATATGGGCTATGACACAGGGATTGATCTTGATGCACTGATGATTGCCAGCCAAAACATCAGCCAAGTACTACAACGTACCAATCCATCTAATTATGCCAATGCCTACTGGCAAAAGCGCTGTGCCTAAGCCATTCAATTAATAATGAGAACACTATGGTCAATAAAGTTTATTCAAGTGCAAAGGATGCACTACAAGATGTGGTTCAAGATGGTCAAACCCTAGCGGTTGGTGGCTTTGGCTTATGCGGTATTCCAGAAAGTCTGATTGCGGCCTTAAAACAAACGGGCGTGAAAAACCTTACCTGTATTTCAAACAATGCAGGCGTCGATGGTTTCGGCTTAGGTCTCTTATTAAAAAGCAAACAAATCAAAAAAATGATTGCTTCTTATGTGGGTGAAAACAAAGAATTTGAACGTCAGTTCTTAAGTGGTGAGCTTGAAGTGGAGCTCACCCCTCAAGGCACACTGGCAGAAAAACTCCGTGCTGGAGGTGCAGGTATCCCTGCCTTCTTTACCGCAACAGGTGTCGGCACACTCATTGCCGAAGGCAAAGAAGAGCGAGCGTTTAATGGTAAACCTTATATTTTAGAAAACTCGCTCACCGCTGACATTGCACTGGTCAAGGCGTACAAGGCCGATACTGCTGGTAACTTAATTTTCCGTAAAACCGCACAAAACTTTAACCCTGTATGTGCAATGGCTGGAAAAGTCTGCATTGTCGAAGTTGAGGAAATTGTTGAAATTGGCGCTTTAGACCCTGACCAGATTCACCTGCCAGGTATTTATGTCAATCGGATTGTGCTGAATGCAAACCCTGAAAAACGTATCGAACAACTCACATTAAAAGAGGAGGCTTAACCCATGGCTTGGTCTCGTAATGAAATGGCACAACGTGCAGCGCTTGAGCTGGAAGATGGTTTTTATGTCAATTTGGGCATCGGCTTACCTACACTGGTGGCCAACTATATTCCTGAAAACGTCAACGTCTGGTTGCAGTCTGAAAATGGGTTATTGGGTATTGGCGAGTTTCCAACAGCCGAAACGGTCGATGCCGATTTAATCAATGCTGGAAAACAAACGGTTACGGCACGTCAGGGCGCTGCATTTTTCTCTAGTGCAGAGTCTTTTGCCATGATCCGTGGAGGTCATGTCAATATTGCCATTTTAGGGGCCATGGAAGTCTCACAAAATGGCGATTTGGCTAATTGGATGATTCCAGGCAAAAAAGTCAAAGGCATGGGCGGCGCAATGGATTTGGTTGCTGGAGTACAAAAAGTGGTGGTGCTCATGGAACACTCTGCAAAAGATGGTACACCGAAAATTGTCGAGCAGTGTAGCCTGCCCCTGACAGGTAAAAATGTCGTACATCGCGTAATTACTGACCTCGGTGTCATGGACATTACTCAGGAAGGTGTGAAATTAGTTGAACTGGCGAAAGATGTCAGTTTTGAAGACATTCAAAAAGTGACAGGTGTTCCCCTCATCCGCTAATTCAACACCATTTAATACCAATAGAAAAATAATCCAATGCCTTTAAAGCAACGATCCTGTTTTTAAAGGTATGGTTCCCATACATGAATAAATGCCTGCTATTCTTTAAACTAAACCAAAGATAAAACTTAATCCAAATGAGAAAAGGACGAATTCTCTTCGTCCTTTTCTCATTCTACAAATACTCAAAAAGTGTACTTATAGTGTAGGCTACTTAATTAAACACATTATTTAAATACACAACACGCTCGGTCGTTTTTTGGTTAAAGCACTTGGTATATTGCAATTGTTGATCTTGGGCACGTAACGCATCATCCCAATATTGTGACTGTTTTTGATAGGTTTCTTTTTCACTATCCGCCATTTGGTAGACACTTTTCTGAGAAATCACTTTACAGTCTACATCACGTTTTTCAAACCACTCAGTTTGGTCTTGTTGTAGCTGCTGTTTTTGTTCCTCAGTCAAGTTATCCCAAGTTTGATTCAGGCGTTCCACCACTTTAACTTGGTCTGCATCCAGTTCTTTTTTACGGATATTCATGGCTTTTTGAGCCAGTTCCATCTGCGCAACTTCTTGCTCGTTATACTGCTTCATATTCGCTTGGATTTCTGCATTTTCTTTTTCATAGGCTGCAAACTGCACTGCATTTTGTGTTACGAGAACCACACCATCAATCACACCATTTTGATTAGGTACGTTGAGGCTAATGCCCTCTTTATCTGTTTTTATGATGTTATAGCTAAATGCGCCTTGTAGCTGATCATTGTCCAAACGGAGTGAGTATTCACCATCTTCTAGGACATCGCGTAGAGTACTTTGATAACCATCTTCACACTCTTCACATGGACGCGCTAAAAATGCATTTTCAGCACGTTTCTGTAAACCTTTCGGGAAAATCACCACCAACTGGCTTTCACAGTCCAACTGCTTTGCTGTTTCTGGTTTTTCTGTGATTGTTGAAATGCCTTTAATTTCAAAACGAATGCCTTTATTAATTTGCGCTAATAGTTTTTCATCTGCCTCATATTCACGACTATCACGTAAACGGCGGTCTAAGGCTTTTAAATATTCCGTTTTTAAATGTGCTTGAATTTGTTCGACATTGGCAGGGGCTGTACAACTCCAATCCGACATATCTTGCGTCTCAGCAGCTGTTTCTGTTTTGTTCTCTGAACGATTGCAAGCACTCAAAAATAAGCTGCTCAAGATTAAGCTGGCAAAAATTGTTTTCTTCATCATTGTTATAAACCATAAGGTCGTTGTTTTCGCTGCGTATTTAACCAAAAAATAAAGCTTTACGCGAGTATATAAATAAAATAACCCTGCCTAAGCAGGGTTTAAATACCTTTTAATTAACCTTTTCAACACCACTTTCGCCTATTTCACGTACGACACCAGTGTCCGTATTTAAAACTTCAAACTCAATGCGGCGGTTTTTAAACTTACCTTCAGTGGTTTGATTATCTGCAATTGGCTTTTCTTGTCCATAACCGATCGCTCGAAGCTGTGCAGGATCGACACCTTTAAAAATTAAATAATCCACAACAGCTTGCGCACGGTTTTGCGACAAGGTTTTATTGATACTCGCATCTCCTGTTGCATCAGTATGTCCTATCACGGTCAGTTTGGCTTGAGGTGCTTTTTGCATCAGAGCCGCTGCCTGATCCAAAATCGACTTATTGGCATCGGGAACTGTAGATGAAGCTGTATCAAAGTTGATAATTTGCAAATTTAATGCAGTCGCAACATCTAATGCTCGAACTTGCGCTGGGTTAATTTCAGCTAATGCACGTTCAGCATCACTAATACTGGTATCAATTGCACGATTCACATCTAGTGGTTGCTGTGTTGTAAGCTTCATATCCCTTAATAAAGGTTTAATTTGATCTACTATTTTAGCTGCGTTGGCTGGATCGTTGGCTTGAATTGAGAGCTGATCACCCAACCAAGTAAGGTTAACATTTGGCACACCTTTTAGGGTACGCAAAACACTGGGGATCACGTCTTGATCAATAAACGCGGTATGATAAATGTTCTGTGTATCAACCCCACATCCAATGCTGTTGTTAAAAGTTTGCTTCACTTCCTTTTGCAAAATTTCAACATAGCTGGCATTCCCCGATAAAATTTGGCAAGTCACCAGATCCCCTGTCGCCCCAGTTGTGATTTGAAATTTTGCAGGTTGGCTGGCGCTCACGTTATTGGCAGGTGTTATTTCTGAATCTGTTTTATCTGTACAGGTTCTAAAAATAAACGCGAACAACGCAGCTAAAATAATCAAAGCAAAGACTGGCAGTAAAAAAGAGCGTTTTTCTTCTGATTTAGAGCTATAGACACTTGTAGGTGAGACATGTGTAGCCTGCCCCTGTAAAGGATTTACCCCTAATCCAGACAGTAATGCTCTTACCCACTCAGGCAGTGCATTGTTAATAGAAGCAGCATTCACCTGTAGCAAATGTAAAATCGCTTCGGGTTCAGAAGAACCTGCCTCTGTCGTTAAAAATGCCAAGGCAGGTGTAATCGAACGGCTCAAGGTACTTTCAATTTCATCGGTAGGGGCACTCCCCCTCACTTGTTCGAGAAATTGTTGCTTCAACCCTATATGTGATGCAAAAGCATCATTTAAACGTGGGTTGAGCTGCTGTTGAAATGCAGAAATTAACTCAGATTTTGACTTCAATACAGACAGTAAAATAGGTAAAAAAGATTGAATTGCTTGATTTTTTTCAAGTAAATGTTGTGTATCCCCTTCTAAAACAATAGCAGAGACATTTTGTTTTAGTAAATCCATAAAATCGACATTCATGAAATCTTACCCCCACTTTTTTCGCATTGTTTTCATTGTCATTTTTTAGTTTATCTGCTCATTTTTTGTACTTTGTAAAATATTGTATTTACATTACTTTTCGTCAAATCAATAAAAAAGCCAGCCTAAGCTGACTTTTTAGTCGATTTTGAAATATAAGCTGGAACTTAAGAAATAAAAGTTTTTATAACTTTACCTTTCACGACTTGATTGATTAAAGGTGTATTTTTCCCTTGCGACAAAATATTGTCTTTATTCACAATCCAATCTAACTCTGGGTCAACCAATACCCAGCCTGCTTCAACAGTCCAACGTTCAAGCATATTTGCTACTGTTGCTGGTGCAGTTGTGACTTTCTCAACCCATTCCAAAGGACTAAATAAACCTTCGCGTACCAATTGCACACCGAAAGCCACATAGGTATCAAAAGCGCTAATGCCTGGCTGTGTTTCAGCAAATGGCGCTAGCTTTGCAGAACTGCTCAATGGTTCATGATGGGTACAAATTGCGTCGATCACACCATTTTTCACACCTTGGCGAAGGAACTCTTTATCTGACTCAGCACGTAGTGGTGGACGAACATGCGCAAGTGAGTTGAAACCATCAATCAACTGATCTGTTAAGTGCAGTTGATGCATCGCCACATCACAGGTGACTGGCAAACCTTTATCTTTAGCAATTTTGATCAAATTCACAGAAGCACCTGTAGACAGCAAACCAAAGTGTGCACGAACACCCGTTGCTTCAATCATCAACAAATACTTGGCAATCGCAATGGTTTCAGCAATTGCAGGAATCATCGGTAAACCTTGACGGGATGCAACGAAACCCTCGTGCACACAACCATCTTTGGCAATTTGTGGTTCCTCTGCATAAAACACCACAGTCATGCCTAGGCCTGCTGCATACTCTAAAGTACGTAGTACAACATCATCATCTGCAAAAGGCGCATTGGCATTTGACACTGCCGTACAACCGCCCTTTTTCAAACCTGCCATATTTGCAGGTTGCTTGCCTTGTAAGCCTTGGGTTTGGGCACCAATCACTTCTAGATAAATACCGCCATCCAACATGGCTTTTTCCATCAGACCATGAATCAAAGCCCCATTGTCTTGCACAATTGGTTTGGAGTCTGGTGGTGTAAACACATGTAAAATACCATTTTCACGTGCAGCACGACCCTCTGACTTTAATGTCCCGTGCTGTTGCTGACCTGGTTCACGTAGGCGTGCACATAAGTCCACCATGGTTGGCATCAACCATTTACCATGTCCATCCATAGTTTCTGTGATGCCAGCTGTTTCTGTAACCAACTTGCCATTTTCCACATATACTGTTTGAACCGTATCTGTTTGATGAATTGGGTCAAGGACACGTACATTTTCAATTTTTACAACAGTCATGACTTATTTCCTTACACCGCAATCGCGTCTAACAAACCTTGCTCTTGCAGTTGACCTTGCATTGCAAGCGCCAAAACTGCCATACGTACTGCAATCCCGTTGGTCACCTGATTTAAAATCACCGACTGTGGGCCATCGGCAATACTGGAATCAATCTCTACACCACGGTTCATGGGTCCTGGATGCATCACGATGCAATCAGGTTTTGCCATCGCAAGGCGTTCTTTGTTTAAACCGTACATTTTATAAAATTCAGCTTGAGATGACAGCGCAGGCGAATCAATACGTTCATTTTGAATACGTAGAGTAATAATCACATCGCAGTCTTTAATCCCTGCTTCCATGTTATTAAAGAGGCGTACACCTTCACCATATTCATCAAAACCATAGGGCAACAGTGTATTCGGTGCAATCACGCGAATGTCTTTACAGCCCAAAGTTTGTAATGCAGCAACATCTGAACGTGCAACGCGTGAATGTTTAATATCACCAATGATAGCAATTGAAATATCTTCAAATTTCTTTTTAGTTTCACGGCGAATGGTTAACATGTCCAACATGGCTTGTGTTGGATGTGCATGACGACCATCACCTGCATTAATAATTGCGACATGTGGACAAACAGTTTGGGCAATGAAATGTGCGGCACCTGACGATGAATGACGTACCACAAAAATATCTGCCGCCATCGCTTCTAAGTTCCACAAAGTGTCTCTTAGCGTCTCACCTTTGGAAGTACTCGAACGTGCGATATCAATATTTAATACATTTGCAGAAAGACGTTTTGCAGCAGCTTCAAAAGTGGTACGAGTACGGGTTGAGTTTTCAAAGAAGAGATTCATGACCGTTCGACCTTCTAAGAGGTTGTTCGTCATCAGCTGATTTTGGTCATTAAAAAAGGACTGCGCAGTGTCCAATATTTTTGTAAGAGTTTCTTTAGAAAGACCTTCGATGGTAAGGAAGTGTTTGAGATGACCATCTTGGTTGAGTTGAATCTGACTCGGAGTATGCAGTGCTGCCAAGTGCATGAGAGATTCCTTCTACGTTAAGTTAACGCATTATACAGATTTTCTTTTTAATTTGGACCTCAGTTTAAAACAATTGCCTTAATTATCATCGGCTTCAAAACTAAGATTATGAAATTCTTATTTATTATTTCAATTAGTTAAATTAAACATTTTTTAGCATCTATTTTCTCAAAATTTTACTCAAATCCATTGAGGATCATCTAGCACATTGCACATTCTTTCACCGATACGTTTCGCATCGCTATAAAAAAGCCCTCTTTCGAGAGCTGATCAAATTTGAATGATTGTTATCGTAAAGCACCAATATAGTGATGCGACACTTGAGCTCGGTAAATTTCTTCTTCGGTTGCTCCTGACTCATAGCGACTGTTATTCATGTTTTTTGGTTTCTCGATAGCTTCTGGTTCCTCATAGTTGAATAAGTCCATAACACTATCTAAACGGCTCACCAAACGAATCAATTCGGCATCCTCTGTGCTTAAAGCCAACTCCGCCATTTGACGCGCATAACTTGGATTTTCAACTAAATAAAGCACATCAATTACGCGCCCCGATACGCGGCGCAGACGTGCGTAAAGTAAAGTTGCAATTGAAAAAGTATCAGCATGACTTACAACACCTCGGTCTAACTTGGTCGACATATTCTTCCCCTTTCAAATGAAAAATATTTACTGATGACTTATAAAAATCATTCAATAAATTAAACTTGCAAGGATTTAGCAAAATGCGTACCAAAAACGTTATTGTTCACATGGCAATTCATTTATTTTGCTATTTCCTAAAGCTAGAAGCACATTAAAAAAACCATTCAGAGGCAAAATACGTTAAACTTTAGCGAGTTTATTTTGTTTTATTTTGGTCTCTCAAATTTATGAATACCGCTTCACGTTTAAGCAGCTATTGGGTTACTTGTGCTGATGGGTTAGAAACCTTACTCCAAGAAGAATTAGAAGGTTTAGGTGTTCAAAACATTGAACGTTTCCCTGGGCGTTTAGTTTTCAAAGGCACTCTTGAGCATGCCTATCGCATTTGTATGTGGTCGCGTCTTGCATCACGTGTACTCACGCCTATTCACGTCCACGAATTAGAACGTAGTCATGATGCACGTGATGTTGCTGAAGAGCTCTATGAAGGTGCAATCAATTTTGATTGGTCTCTGATTTTTGCACCACAAAGTACCTTTGCTGTACGTTTACATATTGAACGTGAAATTAAGGTCAACAGCCAGTTTGCAACGCTACGTGTAAAAGACGGTATCGTCGATTCGTTTATGGAAGCTGTGGGTAAGCGCCCAAGTATTGACATTAAGCAACCTGAAATTACCATTTATGCACTCGCAGGCAAAACTGAACACACCTACTGTTTAGACTTATCTGGTGACTCACTGCATAAACGTGGCTACCGTCGTTATATGACCGATGCCCCAATTAAAGAAAACTTAGCGGCTGCGATTTTACAAAAAGCCAAACTGCTGTCAAAAAGACCCGATATTTTCCTCGATCCAATGTGTGGTTCAGGGACATTCATTATTGAAGCGTTGATGATGCTGACAGACCGTGCACCCGGCTTAGTCCGTCGTTTCGGTTTCAATGGTTGGAATGGTCATAATCACGAACTATGGATGAGCATCAAAGCGGAAGCAGCTGATCGCCATCAAGCAGCTTTGGAGCAACCGCTCCCTAAGTTCTATGCTTTTGATGCTGACTGGGAAGCAGTAAAAGCCACCAAACAAAACATCATCGCTGCAGGATTTGAACGTCTACTCGACCACATTCAAATCGAAGAACGGACTTTGGCAGATTGGCCAAACTTCGAAGCAGAAGGAAAAACAGCCTTTATTGTGACCAACCCGCCTTATGGTGAGCGCTTAGGCGATAAGGCCTCTAACCGTGCTTTATATTTAGGCTTGTCCGCATTACTGCAAAAGAACTTCCCAAATCAGACCGCAGCGGTTATCGCAGCAGCCGTTGAACAAGCCGATGTATTGGCGCTGAATGACCCGCAAACCATGCGTTTGATGAATGGTAAACTGCCAATTTACGTGCGTTCAGGTTCCGTGAAACCTGTTGCAGTGATCAAGCCGTTCTTAGAAACTTGGCAGCCTCAGCAGTTTGAAGCAATTGAAGGCGCTGAAGACTTTGCTAACCGTTTACAAAAGAACATGCAGACCTTAAAGAAATGGGCGGTAAAAGAAAACATTCACTGTTTACGTTTATATGATGCTGACCTTCCCGACTTTAACGTTGCAGTCGATTTGTATGGCGAACGTTTACATGTACAAGAATACGCACCACCGAAAAAAATCGATCCTGAAAAAGCCAAGAAACGTTTCAATCTCGCTTTACAGGCGATTCGTGCTGTAACAGGTTTAGGCCGTGATGCGATCTTTATCAAAACACGTGCTCGCCAAGAAGGTAAAAACCAGTACACCAAACAAAGTACGGCTTCAAAACGTTTTATCGTGCAAGAAGGCAAAGCAAAAATCTTAGTTAACTTAACTGATTACTTAGATACTGGCTTGTTCTTAGACCACCGTCAAATCCGCTTACGCATCGCACAAGAAGCGCGTGGTAAGCACTTCTTGAACTTGTATAGTTATACCTCTACAGCCAGCTTACATGCAGCTTTAGGTGGTGCGGCAAGTACAACCAGCGTCGATCTGTCAAACACCTATTTGAGTTGGTCTAAAGAAAACTTCGTCTTGAATGGCTTAACGGTCGATCATGCCGATGAACAACATCAGTTCTTTGCCAGCGATTGTTTTGAATGGTTGAAAGAAGGTCATGAACAGTATGATCTGATCTTTATTGACCCACCAACTTTCTCAAACTCAAAAAAGTTCTACGGTACCTTTGATGTACAACGTGACCATTTATCATTGCTTAAACGCGCCATGAACCGTTTAACCACAGATGGCACTTTGTACTTTTCAAACAACTACCGTGGCTTTGAAATGGACGAAGAAATTTTGGCATTCTTTGATGTCGAAGAAATCACCAGTGAAACCATTGGGCCTGATTTCAAACGTAATCAAAAAATCCATCGGGCATGGAAAATCACCCATCCAAAAAATTAATGCATTAAAGATGAAACTTGATTTCATCTTCATTAAATTTTACATGGACAATTTTCAAAGATAAAAAGGGACGAAATACGTCACTGCTGTCCCATAAATATCACAAGAAGAACCTCAGCTGAGGTTCTTCTTGCTTATTCCACTTTTTGTCAGGTAAAAACAGAGCCTTCAATGGTTTCCTTTCAAATAAGTTCACCTGAATAATTCTTAATAATCTTTGAACACTCCATCCTTCCTGCGCCATATGTTTCGCAAAACTCACCAGTAAATAGGCAATTAAGGCAATCCATATTTGTGTTTGGATCGCATTGCGACTACGGCCTAAAAACGATTTCAATTTTAGGTTTTGCTTGATCGCTTTAAAAAATAGTTCTACCTTCCACCGATCTTTATAAATTGCAGCAATGGTTGATGCAGCGAGATGAAAATTGTTGCTTAGGAATTCAAATGTCCTTTTCTTTTCAGTATCATAAAACTCTATACGTCTTAATCGCTTAGGTGCACCACGCTTTTTAGCATAATCACTACTCAACTCAATATATTCATCCGCAAGAATCCCCTTACTGACGAACACATCTTGTTTTGATTTCACCTCATAAACTGTCTTTGGTCTCAGCCTAGTGACAAAGCTGACTTTTTGGTTGGTCATGTCTGCAAACCACTGATAATCAACATACCCTTTATCAAATACAATGATACTTCCAGGTGGGAATTTGAGTCGTCGACCTTGTACCATGTCATTTTCAATACCATCACCAAGCGCAACAAATTCAGGAATGGTGTTGCTATGATTTAACCCAACTGTAAGTTTTATACTGGCTTTGGACTCATGTACTTTTGCCCATTCACACAATGACAGTGAAAGATCAATATGACTCGCATCAAGTGAATATAATGGATTTTAAAATCGAAATTTATGAGCAATCTTGGAATTTTCACAATGTTGAAGTAATTGGATAAACAATTGTTGATACAAGCTAGCTGGTTGTTCTTCATTGATTCTTGCTAGCGTACTTCGTGCAATTCTTTTGGCGCCAAGGTGGTAAAGCTTTTCCTGTTGTGATTCGAGATTAGACTCAATGTCTCTTAAGCTTTGACGACATGATCATTGAGACATCAAAATAGCAATAAATTGATCCCATCGTGTTGCAGATCTTAATTTTTGTCCTTGATGGTATTGTTTTGCAAGACGTTCAAAATCTTGTCTCAAAATGGGTTTGAGTAATTGATGAAATACAGTATTCTGATGTGACAAAACCTGAATCCTTGTAGTTGAAGTGTTTGTTCGCACTTATATTTTAACTACTTTGGACTCAGGTTTTTTATTTAAGTCTAACTATGGGACAGCAGTGCGAAATACGTCCCCTTTTATTTGCTACAGCAACATATTTTGCATTATTCAGTGAGAAAATTGGTTTGCCCATATTTGTATTCAACTGACATTTTCATAGTATTACCTTCGCGTTTCACCTGACCTGAACTTTGCATTGTCGAAAGCATGCTTTCAACTTCTTGATCAGACATCGTTATCCCGCCTTTTTGCAGATAATTATTCATGATGCGCGAGATCATATTTTTATCAAACTGAACATCTGCTTTATATTCCATTAAACTTGGCATCATTTTCACCATTCCCATCACAGTCGATTGGTGACTCGGCATAATACGCCCCGTCACATTCGCCTGAGCAACACCATCTCCGATAGCAAACTGGTTCTCTTTGGATTCAAAGCGGAAACCTTCATTGATCACGGCTAATAAAGCAGGCTCCATATCTTTTTCCACAGTCTCTTTGGCTAAGCAACTATTTTCACTTTTCGCCACAATATCAAACAGCGCCTGCATTTTTTGTCGATTCACATCGAGTACATTAAAATTAAACTGTAGGTTTTGAATTGCAGGTGCGGCAGGCATTTTCATTTCATCTAAGCGTAGCATCATCTCAGTGTTTAAAACCCGATCCGTCAATTTGCTTTGCGTTTCTAGACTAAAATTTTTAATTTCAGCACTAATGGGTTTATTGATATCTCGATCTGACATTTTCAGCAGATCCATCTGGATTTTGCTTTCACCTGCTTCAAGATATTCACCATTGAGCCCTTGGTTGGTTGCTAGCTTTAACCCCACCATTTGCATATGCATATTGGGCTCGGTAATCGTGAAATTTGGAATTTCAAGCTGTAAATCCAGTATCTTAAGCTGTTGTTCTATCGGCTTTGCTCGAAACCGCAACGTCATTGGATCTAATCTAGACTGGAGTTGAGCTTCATTGCGGGTAATCACTGGTGTAGTCAATACACTATTCATGGTGCCTAACCAATTGACTTTCGTATCAACTTTGAGTGGTTCCTTCAACAAAGATTGGAGTGCTCCTGATGCCTGAGTAATTTTAATATCCGACTGGATCGCATACCCATTCCAACTACGCTGAATATTATCTTGACCACTTAATTTAACCACGTCTTTGGGTTTACACGGATCTGATACTAATTCGGCACTCCATTTCGCACTCCCTTTTAAAGCACCCATTTGGAATTGTTGATACTGCAAATTCAAATTATTCGATTGTTTAGTGCCCTGTTGATAATAAGCCTTTAGGCTTTTATCTGCATAAAGATTACCACCAACTGCGACCACAGCCAGCGTCAATACGCCCCCAACACCCCACTTTAATTGACTCATTTTCTCTATCTCAATTTATTTACTTTTTATTAAAATAAATTATAAAGACAATTTTTAAATAAAGATAATTATTTTGCAAATAAAGCACTTAGATGCCATATTCATCACATAAATGTGAAAACCTACGTCACATTTATGCTTAAAAATGTCACCTTCTAACACTTCTATCCTGCCATAAAAAACCCAGCCGAAGCTGGGTTTTTTAATCTCAACAAATAAAATTAATCATTTGAATGGTTAATTCATTTTTACTTTATCGAAGCTGAGTTGACCATCTTGCGCTGTGACAACAATATTGTCTCCAGCAACAAATTCACCAGACAATATTTTTTGCGCCAAACTATTCTCAACTTGCTGTTGGATGGCACGTTTCAGTGGACGCGCACCATATACAGGGTCAAAACCAGCATCAATCAACAAATCAAAAGCATGATCATCGACTGTTAAACGCATGTCTTTTTCAACCAAACGAGCACGTAAACGATCCAACTGGATATCTGCGATACCTCGAATTTGTGCTTTTTTGAGTGAATGGAACACCACCAACTCATCAATACGGTTGATAAACTCTGGACGGAAATGTTGTGTCACGGCATTCATGACTACTGCTCGCACTTCTTCATCAGATGGATTATCACCCAACTCGCGTACATCACTTGAACCAAGATTAGATGTCATCACAATTACAGTATTTTTAAAGTCAACCACACGACCTTGCGAATCTGTTAAGCGACCATCATCCAATACTTGGAGCAAGATGTTAAACACATCTGGATGTGCCTTTTCCACTTCATCAAATAACACCACACTATACGGTTTACGGCGCACAGCTTCGGTTAAGACACCACCTTCCTCATACCCCACATAACCTGGAGGCGCACCCACCAAACGGCTGACCGAGTGTTTTTCCATAAATTCAGACATGTCAATTCGAATCATGGCATCATCACTATCAAACAAGAAGTTTGCCAGTGCTTTAGTCAATTCTGTTTTACCAACACCCGTTGGACCCAAGAATAAGAACGAGCCGCTCGGTCGGTTCGGATCAGATAAGCCAGCACGCGAACGACGAACCGCATTGGATACTGCAACCACAGCCTCATTCTGCCCAACGACACGATTATGCAAGAACTCTTCCATATGGAGAAGTTTCTCACGTTCACCTTGCATCATTTTTGCCACAGGAATACCCGTTGCAGCACTAACAACTTCTGCAATTTCGTTGTCAGTAACTTTGTTACGTAGTAGTTTCGGCTCCTCTTTCTCCTCCACCACTTCTTCTTCATTGAGACGTTTTTCCAGCTCAGGAATCACACCATACTGAAGACGCGACATTTCACCCAAGTCATTTTCACGCTGCGCTTTTTGCAGCGCAATACGAGCCTGATCCAATTCAGCTTGAACTTGTTTGGTGCCTTCAACTAAAGTTTTCTCAGCTTTCCAAACTTCTTCCAAGTCATTGTATTCACGTTGAACTTCGCTAATTTGCTTTTCAAGATGAGCGACTTCCGCACGACTACCGGCATCTTCATCTTTTTTCACTGCTTCAAGTTGCAGTTTTAATTGAATCAAACGACGTTCAAGTTTGTCCAAAGCTTCTGGCTTAGAGTCCAGCTCCATTTTGATACGAGAAGCTGCTTCATCAATCAAATCAATCGCTTTATCAGGCAATTGACGGTCGGTGATGTAACGATGTGACATTTTCGCTGCTGCAATGATGGCAGAGTCTAAAATTTTTACACCATGGTGCACTTCATAGCGTTCTTTCAAGCCACGTAAAATCGCAATAGTGTCTTCTACACTCGGCTCATCGACCAAGACTTTTTGGAAGCGACGTTCTAATGCGGCATCTTTTTCAATGAATTGGCGATATTCGTCTAAGGTCGTCGCACCCACACAACGTAGCTCACCACGTGCGAGAGCAGGTTTTAGCATATTACCTGCATCCATCGCGCCCTCGCCCTTACCTGCGCCTACCAGTGTGTGTAATTCATCAATAAACAAAATGACTTCACCATCTTGTTTTGCTAAATCTTTCAATACTGCTTTTAAGCGCTCTTCAAACTCGCCGCGGTATTTAGCACCAGCAAGCAAAGACCCCAAGTCCAAAGATAAAACTCGTTTACCTTGTAAACTTTCAGGCACTTCACGGTTAATAATTCGCTGAGCTAAACCTTCTACAATTGCAGTTTTACCCACCCCAGGTTCACCAATCAACACTGGGTTATTTTTAGTACGACGTGACAACACTTGGATGGTACGACGAATTTCATCATCACGCCCAATAACAGGATCTAATTTCCCTGCCAATGCACGCTCAGTTAAATCAATCGTGTACTTATTCAGAGAATCGCGTTGATCTTCATGATTGTTGCTCATGACTTTCTCATCACCTCGAATTTTTAAAATGACTTGGCGCAGGTGGTCTGGTTTAACACCCACACTATTTAATAAGGTTTTGGTTGCACCTACTTCAGCTAAAGCTTGTATTACCCAATCAGTAGATAAAAACTCATCACCTGCTTTTTGCGCAAAACTATCTGCCAAATTCAATGCTTTGACTGCATCTGCACTGAGGTTGACATCACCTGTCGGATTCGACAGGGTTGGCGCATCAGCAAGGGCTTGCTTTAATTTGGCTTGTAATTCAGGCAGATTAGCACCTGCTTGTTGCAACAAACTCAGATTTGAGGTTTCTTCCAACAAGGTTGATAAAATATGAATTCCCTCAATTGCGGTATGGTCTTTCCCCATTGCAAGTGATTGAGCATCTGAAAGAGCTTGCTGTAAGCGGTTTGTGAATTTTTCAAATCGCATTCTTGTTTTCCTCACAACAAATTTTGAACTTGATGGATATATGGGAACGATTACTCAGAATTCAATTCAAATTTAATTAACTTTTCTACATTTTATTTTATTTTTCATTAGTTTGTCTTAACAATAAACAAATAGAACTTAATCATAATATGGGTTCACTATGTACATTTTTCAAGCATAAGCTTGCATTTTTTGTCAAAGCGAAATGGCCGATTGATTTAAATGGGCTAAACTTAAAATCATTTGATCAATTATTAGACAAACAAACAACTCTTTTTTCTATTTATCCATGTAACGAACTGTGTACCAGTTTACGGAATGAAAACAAAAGCGTGAAGCATGAAAAAGGCCGATCATCAGATCAGCCTCAAATGACTTAAAAGTCAGGGATTAATTTGCTTCAATAATCTCAAAATCATGGGTGATTTCTACGCCACCATCCATCAACATTTTGCTCGCAGAACAGTACTTTTCTGCCGATAATTCCACAGCTTTTGCGACTTGTTTTTCCTTCACTGCATGACCAGTAATCACGAAATGTAAGTGAATTTTTGTGAACACTGCGGGGATGCTATCTGCACGCTCTGCCTTGAGTTCACAGCGAACATCCGTTATTTCTTGACGTGATTTTTTAAGGATAGTCACGATGTCAAAAGAAGCACAACCTCCGAGTCCTGTCAGGATCAATTCCATTGGTCTTGGACCACGGTTTTCACCACCATATTCGGGTGAACCATCCATGATGACACTGTGACCACTTTGAGTTTTTGCTTCGAAAGCAACATTCTCTAACCAATGAACAGTTGTTTGCATTGCAACTACCTAAAAAAAGCTATAAATTGACGAAGTACCTGTACACTACCATAAATTGAGTTGATAAGGAATTTCAGCTCTGACTGTGTGACAAGTTCACTCTAGGTCTGTGCGATCTATAATTTATCCATTTTCGGAACCGTTAGCATGACTTCAAGCTTTTCACAATTAAGCACTGATGCGCTGTCTCCAGGTCAACTCCCAGAGTCAGTGAAAGCACTATTAAAACGCGCATATATTAATCGTTATCCAAAGCGCACAACGATCGTAGATGCTGGCTCAGAATCTAAATCGTTATATTTGATTTTAAAAGGTTCGGTCTCTATTATTTTGCGTGAAGACGATGAACGCGAAATTGTTGTTGCGTATTTAAATGCGGGTGACTTTTTTGGTGAAATGGGTCTATTCGAAGCAAATTCACAGCGTACTGCTGAAGTACGTACACGTGACGTTTGTGAAATTGCTGAAGTGACTTATGAAAACTTCCATGAATTGAGCAAACAATACCCAGACCTCAGCTATGCAGTTTTTGCACAGCTTGTGCGTCGTCTAAAAAACACCACGCGTAAAGTCACTGACCTTGCATTTATTGATGTTTCAGGTCGTATTGCACGTTGTCTTATTGACTTATCTGCTCAACCAGAAGCAATGATCTTACCTAATGGCCGTCAAATCCGTATTACACGTCAAGAGATCGGTCGCATCGTTGGTTGCTCGCGAGAGATGGTTGGTCGTGTTTTAAAAACATTAGAAGACCAAGGGATGATTGAGACTGATGGTAAAGCTATCTTAATTTTTGATGCCTCTTTAGAAGAATCCAAAGCCCATGCTGAAGATTATGATGACGAAGAATAAAATTTATTCTTCGTAGCTGATACAGCCAAAAGCAGATCTTCGGATTTGCTTTTTTTATGCCTTCAATTCGTAACTGCTTTGACAAAATCGTGACAAACTTTGTAAAAATAGTGATTTAACCTACTGTTGATAATTGTTTAATCTTATTCGACCCCAAAGCACAGTCCATAAAGGAAATGTTGAATGCAATTTAAACCCTTAGCCAATACAGGCATTTTGGTTCATGAAATTTGTCTCGGCACCATGACCTTTGGTGAACAAAATACGCAAGCTGAAGCCTTTGAGCAACTTGACTATGCTTTAGCACAAGGCATCAATTTTTGGGATACTGCAGAAATGTATCCAGTTCCACCCAAGCCTGAAACGCAAGGCGCAACGGAAGTCATTATTGGACAATGGATTGCGCAGCGTGGGGGACGTGACAAACTTTTTTTAGCTTCTAAAATTGCTGGCCCATCTCAAGGTGGCAGTCATATTCGTGACGGACAAACCCGTTTTAATGCCAACGACATTTCTTCTGCTCTAGATGGCAATCTAAAGCGTTTACAGACCGATTATATTGATTTGTACCAATTACACTGGCCACAACGTCCGACCAACTTTTTCGGCAAATTAGGCTATGAAAATGATGAAGCTCACAGCACCAAAACCGTAACATCTCTAGAAGAAACTTTACTTGCGCTCGAAGCTGAAATTCAAAAAGGTCGTATCCGTTATATTGGTTTGTCTAATGAAACGCCATGGGGAACCATGAAATTTTTACAGATTGCAGAGCAACTTGGTCTGTCTAAATTTGTAAGTGTGCAAAACCCTTACAACTTACTCAACCGCACTTACGAAATTGGGATGTCTGAAATTGCGAAATATGAAGGCGTTGGTTTACTCGCCTACTCCCCACTCGCTTTTGGTTACCTCACGGGAAAATTCCGCAATGGTGCGCGCCCAGCGAATGCTCGAGTGACTCTTTTTAGTCGCTTTAGTCGTTATAGCAACCCTGAGAGTGAATGGGCAACGGAACAGTATGCTCAACTGGCTGAACAACATGGTTTAACACCTACACAACTGGCTTTAGCCTTTATCAAACAACAGTTCTTTGTGACCAGTACCATTATTGGCGCAACAAACTTAAACCAACTAAAAGAAAATATTCAAGCTTTTGAGATTGATTTATCAGAAGAGGTTTTACAAGGTATTCAAGCCATTCATCAGCAACAGCCAAACCCAGCACCCTAAGTCATACAAGAAAGCACTGCTTTGTTGTATGACTCAGACTATATCTGTACTGCTTCTATTGGGGTGATAAGTGTAATGTTTGAATCACTACTTCACCTGTCACAAATAATTTATTATTTTTTAAAATCCTAAACTGATATTAAAAAAGGACGCTTTAGCGTCCTTTTTTGCTCAAAAAGAAATTAACGTCTTTGATTATAAACTGCTTGTGCAGCGGCTAAGTTCTTACGCATCGCTTCAATACGCTGACTATTTGATGGGTGCGTCGAAAGGAATGAAGAACCACCAGCCCCATCGAGCTTATTCATTTTCTCCCATAAGCTAATTGCCGCTTGTGGGTTATAGCCTGCACGCGCCATCAACATTAAACCGCCCTCATCTGCGCGGCTTTCTAAGCTACGCGAATACGGCAGGCCAATACCAATCTGACTACCTAACTGCGCCGCAGCTGTCCCAGTTTGACCCACGCCAGCAGCACTGAGACCAATACCCAAAGCCAAGTCAGTTAATGCTTGCGCACCAACTTTACTCTTTGAATGCTCTTCTAAAGCATGCACCATCTCATGTCCCATCACTGCTGCAATTTCAGCATCAGTAAGGTTCAACTTATCCACAATACCCGTATAGAACACCACCTTACCACCAGGCGCTACATAAGCATTGACTTGATTTGACTTAAGTACAGCCAACTGCCAGTCAAATCGAGTGCCTGTTTGATTCATCTGATCAGCATAAGGCTTCAAGCGATTGAATACACCATAAATACGCTTGTACGTGCTCGATGAAGTGTCCAAAGTTTTGTTGGTTTTTGCTTCATTTACAGTTTTGTTAAAACCTTGAGTTGCTGCTGCATTTAAAGTTGCTGTATCCGCACCTGCAACCTCCGCAAAAGTTGCACAACCAGAAATGGTGACCACCGTTGCTGCGCACAGACTCATTAATATTTTATTTTTCATTATGGCTTAACTCCATCCATTTTAAAGCACTTCACATAATGTGTTGAATTATAATGAATAGATCTAAAGTGTTAAATATCATAAGCATGTTTTATCATAGCAATTATGTAAAAACAGCTTCATCACTATGCATATTCAACAAAGCCAAATTCACAACAAATGTCAGACTCCAAACTTAAAGTTATTACAGAAACTGAATCAGAAGCCAATAGACCAGACACAGAATATTTAAGCCCAAATATAGATGGCTTAATGGCTTAATTTTTTCTTCAAGCGTTTGACTTTTACGTTTAGCAAATAAAAATGCATTTTGAATAAGAATAATTGGCACCAAAATACAAGCAATAATCACAGACAGCCCAATCAGCGCACTATAAATAACATCAGGATCAGTGGTTTGCCCCTGAATAATCATCATCGCGATTGTTGGCGCACCACCCATAGCAAAAAGTAGTGAGTAAAAAATAGTTCCTGCGATATTCTTTTGCATCCTGCCTGCTCATCTGTTTATCTTGAATTTTATTCTAACAAGCACTTATACATGATGTCGTGCTTATTCATGCAACTTTAGTCTGGAAAACTATAGTAGTTCAACTGTTTATATCCATATTAAATATAAGCTTAATGCCTAACTTTCTCCTGTAACACCCATTAAAAAACCCTGCACAAAGGCAGGGTTTTTTAATGGGTGTTTAGCGCTTAAGCTTCAAACGGATGACGCAAGATAATTGTTTCTTCACGGTCTGGACCAGTAGAAATAATGTCGATTGGACATTCAATTAATTGCTCTAGGCGTTTAACGTAGTTGATTGCTGCTTGTGGTAACTGATCTACTGATTTCGCACCAAAAGTAGACTCAGACCAACCTGGCATCGTTTCATAAATTGGTTTTAAAGTTTCAAATGCCAACGCATCAGAAGAACCAACACAACCAGAATCAGCAGCTTCATAACCTACACAGATTTTCACTTCTTCTAGACCATCAAGAACGTCTAGTTTAGTTAAGCAAATACCTGAGAGTGAATTGACTTCCACAGAACGGCGTAAGATTTCCGCATCAAACCAACCACAACGACGTTGACGACCAGTAGATGCACCAAACTCAGAACCAATCGTCCCTAAGTGCTTACCAATAGCGTCACCTACGTCATTTGCAGCATCGTAAACCAACTCAGTTGGGAACGGGCCTGCACCGACACGTGTCGTGTATGCTTTTGTGATACCTAATACATAGTCAAGGTGTAATGGACCCAAACCTGAACCTGAGCTTACGCCACCAGCTGTGGTGTTTGAAGACGTTACATACGGGTATGTACCATGGTCAACATCAAGAAGTGAGCCTTGAGCACCTTCAAACATGATATTGTCACCATTTTTACGGTATTTATGCAACTCACCTGTAACATCAATCACGAGTGGTGCAACCACTTCACGCCATTGATCACAAAGCGCAAGCACATCTTCTAATTGAACTGCTTCTACACCGTAGAATTGGGTTAATTGGAAGTTATGGTATTCAAGTAATTCAGTCAGTTGAGCTTTAAGATGCTCACCACCACGTACCAAGTCTGCAACACGAATTGCACGGCGTGCAACTTTGTCTTCATACGCAGGGCCAATACCACGACCTGTTGTACCAATTTTTGCATTGCCACGCTTAATTTCACGTGCTTGATCCAATGCGATATGGTTTGGCAAAATCAATGGACAGTTTGGTGAAATACGTAAACGTTCTTTAACTGGCACGCCTTCTTTTTCAAGAATGTCCATCTCTTTGATGAGCGCTTCAGGAGAAAGTACAACACCATTACCAATTAAGCACAGTACGTTTTCACGTAAAATACCAGATGGAATGAGGTGTAATACAGTTTTCTTACCACCAACGACAAGTGTATGACCTGCGTTATGTCCGCCTTGATAACGAACGACCGCAGCCGCTTGATCTGTGAGCAGGTCGACGATTTTACCTTTACCTTCGTCGCCCCATTGGGTACCGAGTACCACAACATTCTTGCCCATAATAGCCTCATTGCATCATGCTGTTAAAATTGAAGAACTTTTCAGGCTTTAACTGACCTGAAGAAGTGATTAAATCTGTTCTACAGTCCATTGACCTGCAACATTCACCAATTGGTGCGTCGCATATGGAAGTGTAGTTAAATCATCCTGACCCAAAAGTTGAATCACGCTCATGCCTTTGGCACGTGTGTGTTCAATCGCTTGGAGCAAATCTGTTTGTGTTCCTTTCGGCGCAACAACTAAACTGTTTTGCTGAAAACGCCCTGCGCTAAGCGCATACAAGTCACAACTAAAACCTGTCGCTGGACGTGCACGACCAAAGTGCTCGCCAATTCCGTCATAACGCCCACCTTGTGCCAATGGCGCAGCACGATTAGGCGCATAAACAGCATACATTAAGCCCGTATGGTAGTGATATGAACGAAGTTCAACCACATCAATACCCATCTGTAGGTTTGGCCAACGCGCTTGAATTTCAGACTGTGTGGTTTTTAATGCGTCGAAAGCTTGCTTAAACTCAGCATCGGCAATCACTGCTGCACTTAAATGCGTTTGCAAAGCATCTAAGTCACTTGCATAACGCCCTAAAGTATAAAAGTCTGCACCAAAGTTCAAATCTTGAGTAAATTCAGCCAACTCTGGCAATGCTTTACGTTGATATAAATCAGAGAGTTGACGTTCAGTTGCTTTGTTTAAGCCTGCAACTTTCACCAAACTACGGAATAAGCCCACATGACCTAAGTCCAAGTGAATACCATCTGCAAAGCCTGCTTTCGCAAGTAAGCTAATCATCACGTCGATCAGTTCAACATCAGCATCAATGCTATCTGAACCAAATAACTCAGCACCTAATTGTAAAGGCGCACGTGTGGTATTAAAGCCTTGTGGTTTGGTATGTAGGACTGTTCCTGCATAGCAATAGCGAGCAACGCCTTCAACTGGATGTACATGCGCATCAATACGAGCCACTTGTGGTGTCATATCGGCACGCACACCAAGCAAACGACCAGATAACTGGTCAATGACTTTAAAGGTGGCTAAGTCTAAATCTTGATTCGATTCTGAAAGAGAAGATAACGATTCGATATATTCAATGAATGGCGTGTACACCAACTGATAACCTCGTGTTGCGAGGAAATCTAATGCTTGACGACGCAAAGTTTCAATCACTTGCGCCTGTTCTGGCAGTACATCAGCTACACCATCAGGTAATAACCATGTCTCTGAAATGGGCATGTTGTAAACCTAAAATCTTGTCAGCGCGGAACGAATCCGCATAAAAAAATCGGGGCACACCCGATTTCTCTTAGTCTATCACGATACAATGTGCTGTGCATTAGACAATTTCGGAAAATTTAATTTATCGTTTCAACTTTAACAACCAGCGCGCTATAAAATCTGTTGCTTTTGAATCATTCATTCTTAACTAGATTTTAAATCATCTCAAAATCGCAACTCAAACGACTGCTGACTATACCGAAGCATGTCACATATTGAAAAAAATCATTTAAAACATTGTTTTATATTTTATTTCCCATTAACAGACTGCTTGCGAAAAAAGCAAGTTATTTTATACTCCTGCTCAATTCAACAGCAAGAATAAATACAACACCACATTATATAGACCATTTTAATCACACTATTTTCACTTGGGGAACGTTTGATGGAATTGCACAGCAACTTATATTACAAGCATGCAAATGCTCAAATCATGGCAAAATTAGACCGGCTGTTCCAAGAACATCGTGGTGATGCAGGCCAATTTACGACTTTAACCTGTGACATTAACCCTGAACATGGTGTTGAACTGGCTGAAGATATTTTAAATACGATTGATAACATCGAGTTTGATCTGGGCCTGAGTCATTAGGCACTATTGCAGGCTATTCAGTTGCCCATTTTGTTCATGGCTCAGCAGGCGATGAGTTCATTGAAGCGATTTTATTCTTCTTGAAAGCCTTGCTTCCAGACATTCACACACAAGCATGGGGCTGTGGCGATGATGATCCGTGGGAGTTTTGGTTTAAGTTCGACGGAGACGAGCTTGTCCGCGAAGACGATGAACCGTTAAATGATCCGGAAGAAGATGAAGAAATTAAAGCCAGTATTTATGCATGGTGGCATGCAGATCTGCCTAAAGAAATTAAAGAAGGCTTTTTAAACGAAGAGTAAGTTGTCAATGCAAAAGTACACGTCCAATCACTTGTGTACTTTTGCCTCAACATAGCAACTCAAATCTAAGAATTATGAGTTTAAATACTCATCTACTGACACCACCGTCGAAAACATTTGAAAAGCTGCTAAACATGCAGTCTGTACATCCTCTGCTTGCACAGTTTTATTGGCATAACTCAAATCACGTGTTGCTGTTGCATCTGCAATAACCACTGGATCATAGCCAAACTCCGCGGCAGCACGGGAAGTTGCATCTACACACATATGCGTCATCATGCCACTAATCACTAATTTTTCAACACCAAGCTGATCCAACACCGTCTTTAGATTGGTTTCAAAAAAACTATTCGGATAATGTTTTTCAACCACGATTGAATCTGCTGTCAATTGCAAGTCTGAATGTAATTCAACACCAAACGTGCCCGCTTCAAAAAATGGGGCATTAGGTTGATTAAAAATATGCTGAATATAGATAATTGGCTGTTTATTTTTCAAAAATGCGTCTTCCAAAAGATTAATCTGCTTTAATGCTAGCTCAGCCTGATATAGCGCCATCTTAGCTTGTGGAAAATAATCATTTTGAACATCAATAATAATTAGTGCTGTTTTATTCATTTAAATCACCCTCTCATCTTCATTTCAGTCTGATGTATCAATGCCATAGAATAAGTAAAATAAACCGGCTCTTGCAGTTGAATATGAAAAAATGTATCTATAAATGTTTTCAGAGTGAAAGAACGATCATCTATGCTGTCAAATCAAGATCCAATTGACTTAAAAATCTTAAAGATTCTTAAAAATGACTCCCGATTAAGTCATAAAGACATTGGTGAATTGGTTCATCGCACAGGTCAAGCGGTAGGAAATCGTATTGCAAAAATGCAAAACGAAGGTCTCATTCAAAAATATACGGTTGATTTAAATTATGAGACGACCCAATTTATTCGAATCATGATGGAAAATAATCAATTTGGACAGTTTGAAACTTTTTTAGCACAGTTTGATCAAATTGAATATGCATATAAAATTTGTGGCTCCGCATGCTATATGCTGACCTGCCACTTTCATCAAAGACAATTGAATGACTTTATTGAACAGCTCTCCGCATGGGGACAATATTCCGTAGACAGCGTAGTCAAAACGATTGAGCTATAAATTTAACTCACAACTCATCCTTTCACGTAGAAGCCCACAGAGTAGTGATCAAGTTTGCCAAGCGGAAAATCGCCTTTGATTTGCAGAACAGGTTTCTAATCGCGCTTGCACTCAACTTGGATAATATACATCACGACTAAACCCGTTAAGCTAAGGGTAACTCAGTCGTTTGTTTAATATTTTGCAGCGGAATTTCTGTTTTTATACTTTGTATATTGGGAATTTTATTCAGACGGTGAATTTGAAACTGTCGATAGGCATCCAAATCTGCAACTACAATACGTAAAAAGAAATCACAATCCCCTGCCATTAAATGGCATTCAACCACTTCTGGAACTTCACGAATCGACTCGACAAATTGGTTCACAGTTTGCGGATCCTGACTTTTGAGCCAAATCCGTGCAAATACGGTCAATCGCAAATTCACCTTGGCAGGATCAACCAACGCCACATAAGCCCGAATAATCCCATCTTCTTCTAGCTGTTTTACTCGTCTTAAACACGGTGAGGCAGATAGTCCAATGCGCTGAGCCAACTCATTATTTTGAAGTTTTCCATCGACTTGTAGTACTTGTAATATGCGCTTATCTGTTTGGTCCATAAATTCCATCCCTAAAGCATAATTTTGCTCATATTTAACCAATTACAGCATATTATGCTAAACAACCCTAATATTAAGCTAAATAAAGTAAAAAATATCTTCGGAAAAACCCTAAAATTATTCACCTACCGCACCAAAACATAGCACGTATAGGCGATTTAAAATGCTCTCCTTTAGAAATACGACTCAGGAACTTAATGATTCCAGCGATTATGTCGAGTTTAAACGTGGAATTAAAACGTCTATCCCGATGCTGCTGGGCATTATTCCTTTTGCTTTGGTCTTGGGAACACAAGCCACTCAAAAAGGCTTTAGCCATTTAGAAGTCCCACTCTTTACTGGCCTAAACTTTGCGGGCGGTTCCGAATTTGCTGTGCTGGAGGTCTGGACCAACCCACCAAATTTTCTCGTTTTAATTTTCATTACTTTTCTAGTCAACAGCCGTCATTTACTCATGGGTGCAAGTCTCGTGCCCTATTTACGCCATTTACCCAATCGACAGGTTTTCCCTGCTCTGTTTTTCATGTGTGATGAAAGTTGGGCAGCAGCTCTTGCCGATGCAGAACAAAAGAAAAGATTTGGGCTACAACAGGCCTTTAGCATGTCTTACTACGCAGGCATCTGTTTTGCTCTGTACTTGATGTGGGTCAGTTTTACCAGTTTAGGTGCCATTCTTGGTCCTTTACTTGGAGATGTACATAGTTACGGTTTTGATATGGCCTTTGCTGCGGTATTTCTGGTTTTATTGCGTGGCATGTGGAAAGGCTTCAGCGCCGCACGCCCTTGGCTGGTTAGTCTCATTAGTGCAGCGATTGCTTATTTATATTTACCGACGGGTTGGTATGTGCCTATTGGGGCAATCTGTGGCATCGCCTCTGCTTTCATATTTATTCAGGAGGATGAGCTATGATTCACGGCACGACTCTTGTTGCAATTTTATTGGTTGCAGCCACCACTTATCTGACACGTATATTGGGCTATGTTTTGCTGAAAAATAAAACACTTACCAATAAACAGCGGAAAATTTTAGAAGTTGTCCCAGGCTGCGTACTGATTTCAGTGATTGCGCCTTATTTTGTGAAGGACAATGTCGCAGATCTACTCGCTATTGCTATCACTTTGCTTGCAGCTTCACGCTTTTCACTCTTACCAACGGTTGTGATTAGTATGCTGAGCGCGGCATTATTGCGTACCGTGCTCATCTAAACTTAACTTTTAGCGTTCTGGTTGTACGGCTTTAGCAAGAATATTCACTAACTCAGCGTTTTGTAGCTCAACTTTTTGCAACTTAGAGGTGGTCTGCTCGATCACTTCCTGTTGCACATGCATCTTTTTTGCAAGATCTTGCATAATCTCTAAAGTCTTTTTTAAATTTTCTTCAAGATGGTGTACTTTTTCCTGAAGCTGATGTTGCTCTGCGTAGGGGTCAGTTTTATCTGTCTGATTTTTAAATTGAAACCAAATTAAAAACACCACTGCGACCGCCAACAGCAAAATAAATCCCCAAATTAAGATCAACATAAGCAGCACTCTTCTTTATTTTCGTTTATACACTCATCATACCCACAAGTCTGTATGCGGTCTATGTCTATCATCATGTTTTCAGAGTAAAAGATACTGTAGAAAAGTCCTTTAGATTAATGACGCACTAAAAGATTCACACAAATCCAATAAGCGGTTTGCATAGCCCCATTCATTGTCATACCACGCAAAGACCTTGGCTTGATGCCCTACCACCATGGTTTGCGTTAAATCAACAATGAGTGAATATGGTGAATGGTTAAAATCCGAAGACACCAAGGGTTCATCGGTCACATCCATAATTTCACGGTAGTCTGACTTCGCCGCCTGAATCAACACTTCATTGATTTTATGATCGGTAATCGGTGTTTGCGAAATAAAGGTCAAATCAATTGCCGCCACATTAATGGTCGGTACGCGGATGGAATAACCATCAATACGATCGGCCATTTTTGGCATGACTTGTTTTAAAGCACCTAAAGCAGACGATGTAGTCGGGATAATGTTTTGACCTGAAGCACGAGCACGTCTTAAGTCCCGATGGGCATGATCCAATACAGACTGATCAGCAGTGACCGCATGAATTTCCGTCATGAGCGCAGTATCAATACCAAAAGCATCATCAATGATTTTAACCAAAGGCACTAAGGCCTGCGTAGTACATGACACACTGGAAATGATTTGGTCACTGACTTTCACCTCATGGTGATTCACCCCATACACAATTGCGGCATCAACCGAGTCAAAAGGTGCCGCGCCAATAATGACCCGTTTTGCACCTGCATGGATATGCTCTGTTGCTGCTTCACGCGAGCGAAATAAACCTGTGCACTCTAGAACCACGTCGACATGGAGACTGGCCCAAGGTAGATCTTGCGGGTTTGCCTGACACAATACTTCAACTTTGAGCTGCTCCTGATCTTTAGAAAGATGTAAATAAATTCTTTCATTTTCATAACTTAAATCGACTTTCCCTGGAAAGCGCCCATGAGTCGTGTCATATTTAAATAAATGCAATAAGGTTTCTACATCTGCCACATCATTTACCGCGACGATTTCAAACTGAAAGTTCTTTGGATTTTCAAACCAAGCACGTAATACATTACGTCCGATTCGACCAAATCCATTTATCGCCACTCGTTGCATGACTTGCCCTTATTTATAAAATGATGAAAGATAAAGCAGGCCTATATTAATGGATTTATATAGATTTGGTTAAGCTTTCTTTTTCTATGATTCATCAGTGAAGATGATGAATATGAACCCTTAAGTCACAAATTGACCTGCCTGACTAGACCTATCAACCTGCTTTCTTTCTATCAAATGATATAAATATCCAACATTAACCCGCAAAATCAAAGAACGATTGAATACATAGAAATGTCATCAATTCGCCTTAAAGTGATTGGTGCAACATCCTTTTTCCGTTATAATTTGGCGTTTTAAAATTTTTAAGCCAGTAACTGAAGTCAGCGTATTTAGAATAAGACTTGCTTCAGCTACTATTAGCCAAATCGAAATTATGGAGTGACTTGGTTGTGAGTACTCGTTTTATGACATCAGCTGAAATTCGCGAAGCTTTTTTAAGCTACTTTGAATCGCAAGGGCATACACGTGTCGCGTCGAGTTCTCTAGTTCCCGCCAACGACCCTACTTTGTTGTTTACCAACGCGGGTATGAACCAATTTAAAGATTGTTTCTTAGGCCTAGAAAAACGTGATTATGTACGTGCGGTGTCTTCACAAAAGTGTGTCCGCGCAGGTGGTAAACATAACGACTTAGACAACGTCGGTTATACCGCACGTCACCATACTTTCTTTGAAATGTTAGGTAACTTCTCATTTGGCGACTACTTCAAACGTGATGCAATCAAATTTGCGTGGGATTTTCTAACAGGCGAAGCTTGGTTAGCATTGCCTAAAGACAAACTCTATGCAACGGTTTACCACACTGACGACGAAGCATTTGACATCTGGAACAAAGAAATTGGTTTAGATGCATCTCGTATTATTCGTATTGGCGACAACAAAGGTGGCCAATACGCATCAGATAACTTCTGGGCAATGGGTGATACAGGTCCTTGTGGTCCTTGTTCTGAAATCTTCTTTGACCATGGCGACCATATCTGGGGTGGCTTACCGGGCACACCAGAAGAAGATGGCGACCGTTTCATTGAAATCTGGAACAACGTTTTCATGCAGTTCAATCGTACTGCGGATGGCGTACTACACCCTCTTCCAGCACCCTCTGTCGATACAGGCATGGGCTTAGAGCGTATTTCTGCTGTTTTACAACATGTTAACTCTAACTACGAAATTGACCTATTCCAGCACTTACTCAAAGCGGCCGCTGAAATTATTGGTTTAGATACCGCGGCACTTGAAGCAGAAGCACACGAAAAAGGTACACCAGTTCAGTACCCTGCTTCACTTAAAGTAGTTGCCGATCACGCACGTTCATGTTCATTCCTGATTGCGGATGGTGTAAACCCATCAAATGAAGGTCGTGGGTATGTACTACGCCGTATTATCCGTCGCGCAGTTCGTCATGGTAACAAACTCGGCGCAACTGGCTCATTCTTCCATAAAATGTTGCAACCTTTAATTGAAGTGATGGGTCAAGCTTATCCAGAACTTGAAGCACAGAAAGCGCGTATTGAAGCACAACTCCTGAAAGAAGAAGAACAATTTGCTAAAACCTTAGAGCAAGGTTTGAAATTGCTTGAAGGCGAATTGGCTCAACTGAAAGGTTCAGTGATTCCTGGTGAAGTGGTATTTAAACTGTATGATACTTACGGTTTCCCAACTGACCTGACTGCTGACATCGCACGTGAACGTGATTTAACCATTGACGAAGCAGGCTTTGAAGTTGAAATGGCTGCACAACGTCAACGTGCACGTGATGCAGGTAAATTCGCGATTGACTATAACAGCGTAGTTAAAGTTGAAGGCGAAACTCAGTTTGACGGCTATGACGCAACGGTTGGCGAAGGTCAAATTATCGCGATCTATAAAGATGGCGAACAAGTTGATGAAGTGGTTGAAGGTGACGAAGCCCTCATCGTACTGAACCAAACCCCATTCTATGCAGAAAGCGGCGGTCAAATTGGTGACACAGGTATTTTCAAAAATGACACGGGTATTTTTGAAGTCCAAGACACCAAGAAATCGGGTGGTGCTTTTGTACACCAAGGTATCGTGACAGTCGGTAGCATTAAGCTTGCTCAACATGTTGAAGCAACAGTCAAAGCAGACATCCGCGCTGCAACTGCGCGTAACCACTCTGCAACTCACCTTTTACATGCTGCACTACGTCAAATCTTAGGTGAACACGTACAACAAAAAGGTTCATTGGTTGCTTCAGACATCTTACGTTTTGACTTTGCCAACGATCAACCAGTTTCATTTGAACAGCTTCAAGAAATTGAACGTTTGGTCAATGCTGAAGTGATTGCAAACACTGCAGTTTCTACTGAGCTTTTAGACATCGAATCTGCGAAAGCAAAAGGCGCGATGATGTTGTTCGGTGAAAAATATGGCGATGAAGTTCGTGTACTTTCAATGGGTTCAATCATTGAAGAAAAGAACTTCTCAATTGAGCTGTGTGGTGGTATTCACGTTAAACGCACAGGTGACATCGGCTTGTTCAAAATCACTTCTGAAGGTGGCGTAGCTGCAGGTGTACGTCGTATTGAAGCGGTAACAGGTACGAAGGCCATTGAAGTGATTCAAAAAGCTGATAGCGATATTAGAGCTATCAATGAAGTATTAAGTGCACAAAAAGGACAAACCGTATTAAAGGCGTTTGAATTAAATGCACATCTATCAATTGCAAACAAACACATTGAGCAATTGAACCAAAAACTTGCCAGCTTCCAAGCTGCTGAACTGCTTAGCCAAGTTCAAACGCTTGCGGGTCGTCAAACGCTAATCACGACTGTTCAAAACATGGATGCGAAATCACTTCGCAACCTACATGACGGTGTGAAATCAAAATTAGAAAATGCAGTCATTGTCCTTGCAGGTGTTGAAGGTGACAAAGTTAGCCTGATCGTATCTGTAGCAAAAGACTTTACTGCTTCTATTAAAGCAGGTGACATCATCAAACATCTAGCAACTGAGCTCGGTGGTAAAGGTGGTGGCAAACCTGACTTAGCACAAGGTGGCGCGCCACTAAACGAGAAGTTTGCAACAGTGATGGCAGATTTAGCTGCTTGGCTTGAAGCGAAATAAAACTTCACCTTTTGTGTAACTGACCTTGAATGATGAATTCAGGGTCATGGTTTATATGGAACAACTATGGCATTAATCGTTCAAAAATATGGCGGTACCTCTATGGGTACTCCAGAGCGCATTTTAAATGTTGCTCGTCGTGTAAAGCGTTGGCATGACCACGGCCACAAGGTTGTAGTGGTTGTATCAGCAATGAGTGGCGAAACCAATCGTCTACTTGCTTTAGCGAAAGCCATTACCGAAACCCCTGACCCACGAGAATTAGACCAAATGGTTTCTACGGGTGAACAGGTAACGATTTCAATGTTAGCTATGGCGCTCAATTCTATTGGCGTTGAAGCTAAGTCGCTCACTGGTCGCCAAGTCGGTATTAAAACGGACAGCGCGTTTACTAAAGCTCGTATTGAGTCGATTGATACTGACGTGATGACTGAGCACTTAGATGCAGGTCGCGTTATTGTTGTTGCTGGCTTCCAAGGCTTTGACGTAAATGGCAACACAACAACACTTGGTCGCGGTGGTTCAGATACTTCAGGTGTAGCCTTAGCTGCTGCATTAAAGGCAGATGAATGCCAAATCTATACCGATGTAGATGGCGTTTATACTACTGACCCTCGCGTTGCACCAAAAGCGAAAAAAGTAGACCGCATTTCATTTGAAGAAATGCTGGAAATGGCATCACTTGGTTCTAAAGTTTTGCAGATTCGTTCAGTTGAATTTGCGGGCAAATACCAAGTGCCTTTACGCGTATTATCAAGTTTTGATAATGACGATGATGGCGCATTCGACGAAGAATTTAAGAAAAACGTCGGAACACTAATCACCACTGAGGCGGAAGACAACATGGAACAACCAATTATCTCTGGTATCGCATTTAACCGTGACGAAGCTAAACTTACGATTTTAGGTGTTCCTGATGAACCAGGTATTGCATCTAAAATTCTATCGCCAATTGGTAATGCCAACATTGAAGTGGATATGATTATCCAAAATGTTGAGGAAGACGGTACGACTGACTTCACCTTCACAGTAAACCGTGGTGAACTTGCTAAAGCAACAAAAATTCTTGAAGAAACCGCTCAAGCTATTGGTGCTCGCGAAGTTGCTACACGTGATGACATTGTTAAAGTGTCAATCGTAGGTGTAGGTATGCGCTCTCACGCAGGTGTTGCAAGTAAAATGTTTACTGCTCTTGCTGATGAAGGCATCAACATTTTGATGATCTCAACATCAGAAATCAAAATTTCTGTGATTATTGAAGAAAATTACTTAGAACTTGCTGTTCGCTCTTTGCACACGGCTTTCGGTTTAGACCGTGAACATGGCGAGTCAAGTGCCCGTGCTTAAGTAATCGAGTGAAAAACTTGTCATTGTCTGACAGTTTTTGCAAAAGACTACAAAATTTCAGAGCCACTATAGTTTTTTCTATAGTGGCTCTGTTATATTAAACCCGAGGCTTTCTTAAATTTAAACCTATGTTATGCCAAATACCGCTAGACATTAAAAAAAACAGAATGTCATGTAGTTGTATTGAACATTTGTTTAAATTTTTTTAAATACAAAAAATTATGTATTTATTTTAGTACAACTGCAGGTTTAGCGTTTTGCAAGGAGATAAACATGCTGATTTTGACCCGACGTGTCGGTGAAACATTAATGATTGGGGATCAAGTAAGCGTTACTGTGCTTGGTGTCAAAGGCAACCAAGTTCGTATTGGTGTCAATGCTCCCAAAGAAGTATCTGTACATCGTGAAGAGATCTATCAACGCATTCAGCATGAACGTGCTATGCATGAGCACCTTCAACATCTGGATCAGGATTACCAACCTGCTTATGAAGATGATGGTGCACAGCAGAACAACTACAACCGTTAAGGTTGAAGTTTTCTGACATAAAGCGGCTCGATCAGCCGCTTTAAATTTTTATGGCATCTTTTTTTGCTCAAGTGCCTCGATCACTTTCTTTACAGGTCCAAAACTACGGCGGTGTTCATCAATCACCCCATGTTCAGCAATCGCTTCAAAATGTGCCTTAGTTGGATAACCTTTGTGTTTGGCAAAACCAAACTGTGGATACTTGCAATCCAATTCAATCATTTGATGGTCACGTGTCACCTTCGCCAGAATACTCGCTGCTGAAATTTCAGCATGTAAAGCATCCCCTCCAATGATTGCTTCACAACTCATGCTCAAGCCTTGTGGGATTTTATTACCATCAACCAAGACATGGTCAGGTTGCACTGCCAGCTTCTCCACCGCACGGCGCATCGCAAGTAATGAAGCTTGTAGAATATTGATTTCATCAATTTCAGCGGCACTTGCTTCTGCAATTGCCCAAGCCAGTGCTTTTTCCTGAATTTCAACGAAGAGTTTCTCTCGTTTTTTTTCAGTCAATTTTTTAGAGTCATTTAAGCCCTGTATGGGATTATTCGGATCTAATATTACCGCAGCTGCAACGACCGAACCCACTAAAGGGCCACGCCCTGCTTCATCTGCACCAGCAATTTGCATATTCTACTCTCATAAAAAAATGGCTGATAACAGCCACTCTCAATATTAATAACAATTTCTTGCGTCTAGTTTAACACTTCAGATGCACAGGTGGCGGTAGTTTTAGTTGTTGCTAAAGCGGTATACGTCGCCTTTGCTTTAGGATCAATCGCGGCCAAGGCCAGTTGCTCTTTGGACAAGACCTTTGGTGAGTTCTCACCTACACAGTTACATACTTCACGTTTTTTCTTTTGTTTTTGATCGTCAGAAAATAACTTACTCGTCATAAGCCAAGTTGGATTATTTTCAATTTCATCCATACATTTTGCATGAGACGCCATTTTAATGACAGAAAAACCATCTGAGTTTGAACTCGATAATGGATTCGACACACAAGCAGTCAGCAAAATAGAGCTGAATAAACCCATGATTAATTTATTATTTTTCATACATATATACCTTTTTTTATTGATCAAATAATGCTTCAATTTTTATTATTCAGTTCAATATAAAAGATAAATAAATAAAAGTACAAAAGATTGATCAAGAAGTTTGAATTCATCTCACCTCTTGACCCGCCACTCAGTGATTAATTGACCGCTTCAGCCACACATGCATTGATGGTCTTCGTCACAGCATTGCTAATAATTGTTGTACGAGCTGCAGGATCAATCGCTGCCGTTGCAACATCAACTGCTGTAATATTTTGTGGAGCTTTATCACTCACGCAACCACAAATTTCAGTTTGGATATCGGCTTTTTGATCTACTGTCATAAGCTTAGTCGCAGTTTTCCATGCGGGTAAATTATTCAGCTCAGTGGTGCATTTTGCATTAATGGCAATTTTGAGCGCCGCTGTACCTAACTGTTGAGTTGTGGTTTCAGCCGTTGACGGAGTACCTGTCGTGGTACATGCTGAGAGAACCAAAGCCAAAGGGGCTAACATTGCGACACATTTTTTCACTGATTTATCCTTTTCTTGCAGTTAAAATTCAGCGTATTGTGCCGAAGATTCTCGCATTTCGGAAATACTATTTCGTAAATGCACCGATCATACTTAATCCATTGCATAATTTTAGATCATTCACACCACTCATCTAAACAGCGTTGCAGAATTTCAACGCTATGTTGCATCTCGCATATTTTTGCAATATCTATAGTTCTATAAAATAGCGCAACATAAAAATGGATGTGAATCTAATGAACACAGTAAATACCCATTACACGCGTACCGCTCAAGTTCTACATTGGCTGATGGCAATTATCTTTATTGCCGCATGGCTGATTGGGTTTTATAGCGGAAATTTCTTAAGTTATGATGTGGATGGTAGCTTTAAGGGAGATGTCATCACCCTGCATAAAAATATTGCAACCACGATCATTTTTCTGGTGGTGATCCGTATCTTCTGGCGCTACACCCACCCTGCGCCTAAACTGCCTGATAGTATGTCCCCGCTAATGCAAAAACTGGCACACCTCGGTCATTTGGCTTTATATTTCATTTTGTTGGCTTTACCTATTACAGGCTGTTTATTTAGCTGGAGTGCTGGGCACCCTGCACCGGTTTTGTACCTTTTTGAAATTCCCCGTTTAGTACAAGACAATCCAGAGTTACTCGCGATCGTAAAACCTTTACATATTTGGATTTCATGGGCAGCTGGATTACTGTTGGTAGGTCATATTGCAGCAGCGCTGAAACACCACTTTATAGATAAAGATAACGTATTAAACAGCATGACCAAACAAGCAAAGTAATACCAAGTTGAATCAGCCTAAAAGCATCAATCTGTTGCTTTTAGGACTTCATCCACCACGCATCCTTTAAGCGTATTCAACACGCCCTGTTGTACTACCTGTTTTTTGACTTGCTCATCAACCACTGCATGTAATAAGGTTGTTGCGGGAATATCCTTTAATGCATTTTCACCCACGCAGCCACAGATTTGTGTTTGGAGTTGATTCTTTTTTTCTTCGCCAATCAATGCTGTACTGACTTTCCATAAACGTGTCGACTCCAACTCTACACCGCACTGATATACCACCACTGGCTTTAATAACTTTTGAGTTAACCCTGTATCTGTTTTAAGTAAATAAACTGCAAAAAGTGCAAAAATAACCACAAGCAATGCAATGATTTTTTTCATATCGACCTCACATAAAAAAGACAGAGCGAACTCTGTCTTTAAAGCAACATTAGATTAAGCAATGGCTACAATTTCAGCCGCCCATTTTTGCTTCTCTTCTGTCGAAATAAACGATGCTTCAAAAGAGTTCAGCGCCAACTGTTTTATCTCAGCTGCTGTTAAGTCTAATGCATCTGTAATCGCAATAAAGTTATCATTCATATAACCACCAAAATACGATGGGTCATCTGAATTTACTGTCACTTGCACACCTTGTTGCAATAAACGGCGGATATTGTGCTGTGCCATATCGTCAACGACACATAACTTTAAGTTACTGAGTGGGCAAACTGTCAGTGGCATTTTCTCTGCAATCAAACGCTGCATTAATACAGGATCTTCCTCAGAACGTACACCGTGGTCAATACGATTCACTTTAAGCAAATCTAAAGCTTCCCACACATATTCTGCTGGGCCTTCTTCACCCGCATGCGCAACCACTAAAAAGCCTGCTTCACGTGCTTTAGCAAAGACACGTTCAAACTTTGCAGGAGGGTGCCCAACTTCGCTTGAGTCTAAGCCTACACCAATGATTTGATCTTTATAAGGCAATGCCTGCGCTAAAGTTTCAAATGCAGCTTCTTCACTTAAATGACGTAAGAAACACATAATCAAATGCGAACTAATGCCAAATTTTGCTTTGGCATCATCACAAGCACGTTGTAAACCATTGATCACGGTTTCAAATGCAACACCACGGTCAGTGTGTGTCTGAGGGTCAAAGAACATTTCGGTATGTACTACACGGTCTTCAGCACATTTTTCAAAGTACGCCCAAGCCAAATCATAAAAGTCTTGCTCGTGAATCAGTACATTTGCACCTGCATAATAGATGTCTAAAAAGGACTGTAAGTTATGAAAGTTATAAGCCTGCTTTACTTCTTCAACCGACTTATAGGGAATGTCTATTTGGTTACGCTGTGCAATTGCAAACATGAGTTCTGGCTCAAATGTCCCTTCAATATGCACATGCAGTTCTGCTTTTGGTAAAGCACGAATGAGCTCCAATTGACTCATATCTCTTCCTCTTTAAAAAATAAAAAAGGGTGTAAACGGAGTTTACACCCTTATCAATATTTGGTGAATTAGCCACCAAACATTGCAAATTTCAGTGCCCAAAGCGCAGCAACAATCCAAACCATATACGGTACAGTTGCTGCCTTACCTGTGAACAGTTTAACCAATGCATAGCTGATAAAGCCCATCGCAATACCATCTGCAATTGAGTAAGTAAATGGCATAAAGACAATAGTTAAAAACGCAGGTACTGCTTCAGTAATATCATCCCAATCAATATGGGTAATCCCCTGAATCATCAACACACCAACAAATAACAGAGCTGGAGCGGTTGCAAAACCAGGTACAGACTGAGCTAATGGTGCCAAGAATAAACATAGAATAAAAAGCACAGCAACCACAACTGCGGTTAAGCCTGTACGCCCACCCGCAGCAACACCTGCTGAAGACTCAATATATGGCGTTGTTGAAGATGTACCTAATGCTGCACCCGCAACAATTGCAGTTGAGTCTGCAAACAAAGCCTTTTTCAAACGTGGAAGCTTGCCATCTTTCAGTAAACCTGCACGGTGTGACACACCAACCAATGTCCCCGTTGAGTCAAATAAATCGACCAAGAAGAATACAAAAATAACACCCACTAAACTCGCAGTAAAAAGACCTTTGAAATCCATCTGCATGAATGTCGGAGCAATTGATGGAATCTCCCCCACCACACCTTTAAATTCGCTTAAACCCAATGCAGTTGAAATAGCAGTCAAAGCTAGAATACTGATAATAATTGCACCGCGCACTTTAAAGTGATGTAGCACAACCACCATTAAGAAACCGAATAAAGCCAAAAGAACAGTTGGTTGCTTTAAGTCACCTAATCCCACCAAAGTTGCTGGATTATCGACAATAATCCCTGCATTTTTTAAAGCAATTAATGCAAGAAATAAACCAATCCCACCACCAATTGCAAGCTTAAGTGACATTGGAATTGCATTCACAATAGCTTCACGAATTTTAAACATGCTGATCGCAATGAATATAAAACCTGATACAAACACGGCTGCTAAAGCGGTCTGCCAAGGTACCCCCATACCCAAACATACCGAATAGGTAAAGTAAGCGTTTAAACCCATACCTGGTGCGAGTGCAATAGGATAATTCGCAACAATGCCCATCACTAAACAACCAATTGCGGCTGCAAGACAAGTTGCTACAAAGACAGCTCCATGATCCATCCCCGTTTCGGATAAAATCATTGGATTCACAATAATGATGTAACACATCGTTAAGAATGTGGTTACACCTGCAAGAAGCTCTGTACGAAAACTGGTTTTATTTTCACTCAGTTTGAACATACGCTCGAGCATATTTTCTGAAGATGGATTAGGAGTCGTCATGACCTAGCCCCTGTAAATAAACTTTTAAAACTGTATAACTTTTCAAAATTTGCTAGATTCAACACACTGAACATCTAATTCAATTTTTGCAAGTTAAAGCAATGGATATGCCAAATTTCCTCAACTCAGGAAAAGTTTATTTAGCCATGAATGATTTAAGTTGAAACTTACACCATATATACCTAAACAAAAAAGCCGCATAAACCGTATGCAGCTTTCAACAAAAATGTCATTTTAGAATCAAAGTCTAAAATTCAAGATATCTCGGCGCGGATTATAACACACTGATTTTTAATTGTTTTAAAATTTATTTTTGATTAAAATTCAATATGATAAGTGATTCATGCGTTTTTTATTCAATTATGAACATCAAAGTACTTTGATCGAGACCTGTTCTATTACCACTTCAGCATCACTTTGAAGTGGGCGCGTAACTTTTTCAGGGACGACCGTTACCTTTGAGATCGGACTCAAGTTTTGTACTTTAGGTTCAGCACTGTTCATGAGTTGATTCAGCTCTTGTTGCTTTTTAGTTTCAGTATCCTGAAAAACAACAAAACCAAGCAAACAAACAGCTAATACAAAAATTGGAATTAGAATCTTTTTCACGGTATTCACAATATCCATAACTGTTTTAGCATGATTACAAATCATAACAAATTACATGAGGGTCAACACACTTATCTGATAAAAAGCATATTCACACTTTATAGTTTTTTCTGATTTAATTATTTCAATAACATAAGATTAAGTGAAAGACATGCCAAGAAAATATGATCAAAGTGCTCAATTTTGTAATATTTTATATTTCAAAAAATTACAGTTGATTAACTTTTGATGAACATAATTTGGTTTCGACAAGACCTTCGCATACATGATAATGCTGCACTTTGGCATGCAAGCCAAGACGGGGCTATGCTTGCTTTAGTCATCTTATCTCCTGAACAATGGCTATTACACCATGATGCTCCTGTAAAAATAGATTTATATGTCCGACAATTGGAAGATTTGAAACAAAATCTGGCTAAGCTCAATATTCCACTGGTTATTTTAAACATTCCTCTGTGGCGTGATATCCCTGTTCAACTTTCATCCTTATGTCATGTACTTCAAGTACAACAGATCTTTGCAAATTTCGAAGTGGGCGTAAATGAGCTGAAACGTGATGCTGAAATACAAAAGTGTCTCGATCAACATGCCATTACATTTACTCTATTTCAAGATCGGACGATATTTCCTTTAAACAGTATTCGTAACCAATCAGGTAAACCCTATCAAGTCTTTGGCGCTTTTAAGAAAACCTGTTATGAACGTTTAAATATTGGCTTACCTCAGTGCTACCCACTCCCTTCTGCACAGCAGCACATACAGCTTCCTACCGATTTAAATACAAGCATTCCTCACATTGAATCACTGATTGATGCAAATACGAATGAATTAAATCAAATTAAAGCCTATTGGCCTGAAACGGAAGCCTATGCACTTTCGGTGCTCGATGATTTTATTGAGTATAAAGTTAGTGACTATCAGAAAGAAAGGGACTTCCCCTTTCTGAATAGTACGAGCCAACTTTCAACCTATTTAAATATTGGAATCCTATCTATCCGCCAGTGTCTCAATGCCCTGTTTCGTGCTCAACATGGTCAATTTATGATTGATAATACAGGCCAGCAAACGTGGTTAGATGAATTACTTTGGCGGGAGTTTTATCAACATATTCTATTTGATTTTCCGCATGTCTCTAAACATCTGCCATTTAAAGCCAACACACAGCGAATTGTTTGGCGAGATGCACCCGAGGATTTAAAAGCATGGCAACAAGGTCGTACTGGTATTCCAATTGTGGATGCAGGTATGCGACAACTCCTTGCGACAGGCTGGATGCATAATCGAGTGCGGATGATTGTCGCAATGTTCTTAACGAAAAACTTGTTGATTGATTGGCGACTGGGCGAACAGTGGTTTATGCAACATTTGGCAGATGGTGACTTGGCTGCCAATAATGGTGGATGGCAGTGGTGTGCCTCCACAGGCACCGATGCTGTGCCTTACTTCCGAGTCTTTAATCCTGTAAGCCAATCGCAGAAATTTGATAGTCATGGTGACTATATTCGACAGTGGTTACCAGAGCTTGCACATTTAGATGCCAAAAGCATTCATGAACCTTATGCTCGGCAGCCGAATATGGAACTAGACTACCCAAAACCAATCGTAGATTTAAAATCTAGCCGTGTGCGTGCCATCGAAGCGTTTAAAGGGCTCTAAACACTTAAAATTTGGGCTAAGTTCTGCTTAGCCTGATGCTCATAGCGCTTTTGGAAAAGTGGTGTTTGATACAGAGGCTGCATTTCTAAAAAGTGCCTTAACACCTGCTGACGTTTCTGTGCATAAAGTGAAGACTCAACCCAAGCATATTCTTGCTGAATTTGGCCTTCATATTCAGCAAAACGAATAGGATTGCTGGCTAAAATTGCCAGATCAATATCCAGTAGATAAGCTAAATCCAAGTTAGCTGTCGGTGCATGTGCTTGGGTTGCCAAAATCCATGCATAAATCTTTTCCATTTGTTCAGCAACCAGCACACTTTCAAGCACCTGCTTCATGTACTCAGCACTTTGCTGTTCATTGTCATGTGCTTGCGGATTGTAAATAACATCATGAAACCAAATCGCCAACTCAACGGATAAGGCATCTGTTAGGTGGGTTTTAATGTCATGAAAATGCTCTAAACACTCAACAATATGCTGCACCGTATGATAATACCGTTGTGATTCACTATAGGCGCTATACAGTGCTCCATAAAGTTCTTCACAACTACTCACAGTTAAATCCAACTGGCTTGCGGTATGTGTCCAATAGTCCTGAAACTGTTTTATATACCGCACCATTGCAATGCCCTTTCGTTATGCTGCCTGTTCATCTCGTTTAAAGACCAACTCGCCTTTTAGCGAGCTATCTGCATCGAAATAATAGCCATCAGTATTAAAGGATTTTAAGCCTTCGATTTGATCAATCTGATTTTCAATCATATAGCGAGCCATCAAACCACGTGCTTTTTTGGCATAGAAACTAATGACTTTATATTTGCCATTTTTCTGATCTAAAAACACAGGTTTAATAACTTCTGCTTGGATTTTGCTTTCTTTCACAGATCTATAGTATTCATCAGAAGCAATATTCAGCAAAATTTGAGAACCAGCTTGTTCTAAATCTTGGTTGATTAAATCAGTAATGTGATTGCCCCAAAACTCATACAAATTGTGTCCGCGAGGGTTCGTAAGTTTAGTGCCCATTTCTAAACGATAAGGCATCATCAAATCCAATGGACGTAACAAACCATACAGACCCGATAACATTCTTAAATGCTGCTGCGCATATTGAATGTCATCTGCAGATAAATGATAAGCATCTAAACCTGTATAAACATCACCTTTAAAAGCAAACATGGCTTGTCGTGCATTCGCAAAGCTAAATTCTGACTGCCAATCACGAAAGCGCGCTACATTTAAAGTGGCAATTTTCTCACTCACGCTCATTAAGTTTGCAATTTCACTTGCCGACAACTTGCGACTAACTTCGATCAATTCTTGGGAATGTTGTAGCAATCTGGCTTGTGTGTACTGATCGGTAGGTAAAGCAGTTTGGTAATCTAGAGTTTTAGCGGGAGAAACAAGGGCGAGCATAGACAACCTGATTAAAAAACAATTAAACAGACTATAACAGTAGACTTATTTTATTGCCAATCTGTGTTTTTAATAAGCATAAACGGTTAAACTAGCCGATTCTCCTGTTATATGTATCTATTTTCTATGTCTGAGCAGATGTTCATTCAAGGTCCAGTTGGGCAAATTGAAGTTTTTGTAGACTATCCACAGGGTGAAGTGAAAGGATTCGCGGTAGTAACTCACCCCCATCCCCTGCAAGGTGGTACGCCTCAACACAAGGTTCCTGCTTTACTTGCACAAATGTTTTTAGAACGCGGTTGCGTTGTGTATCGCCCAAGTTTCCGTGGTTCTGGTCAAAGTGCTGGTGATCACGACGAAGGTCACGGCGAAACGATAGACACCTTAGAAGTTATACACTACGCACGTAGCCAACACGCAGACTTACCTTTTTATGCAGGTGGTTTTAGCTTTGGTGCACATGTCATGGCAAAAAGCTACTCTATGCTTCCAGTAGATGTTCATCCTGTACAAACTATTTTATGTGGCTTACCAACAGCAACTGTAGCGGGTGTACGTCACTATGTTACCCCACACATTAAGGGTGACATCTTGTTTATTCATGGTGAAGCCGATGATGTCACATTGCTCTCCGATATGATCCAGTGGGCTAAACCACAGCGCCATTTAGTGACTGTATTACCGGGCGCAAACCATTTCTTTACAGGTTATTTAAAGCAGTTACGTATCGCGATTACACGTTTTCTGTGGATTTAATGCTTAAAGGAGTTCAAGAGAGAAATGATGATCTTCTTTAGAACATTTCTTTCTTGAGTTTTCCAGCATTTCACTTCGCACTTTTCTTTGATTACACATTGAGGTATCACTTTATTTTATTGTCTTGATCTGGACAGCGCGTTTTTAATCACTTATTTCATCTTCTATATTTTTTTGATGATCTCTTTTGAACTCCATATTAGATCGCTTCAAAACCGACACGCCCCCCACATTTAAATATCCGCGAAGCTTCAAACCGTATCATGGCACATTATGCAACTATATCTTTTTTAACTTGGTATATTCTGCATAACCTTTTTCAAATAATTAATTATACAATCAATGCCTTGGCTCAAGAGGGCTACAGATTTAAATAATTTTTAAAATATTCAAGGATCTTATGAAAACAATTATTGGGGCTATTTTAGTTGCTGTAACAACTACATCCATCTGGGCTCAGGATATTACAGGAACTTGGCGCTATATCGACGATAAGACAGGCGAACCCAAAGGTCTGGTTAAAATTGAAAAGCAAGCCAATGGGACTTATGCTGGAACTGCATTGAAAGCAACTCCTCGCCCGGGTTATACAGCAAAAGAATTCTGCACCAACTGTCCAGCACCGTACACAGATAAACCGATTATTGGCATGCAAGTGATTACGGGTTTAAAAACTGACAATAATATTAATTATACGCATGGCAAAATTATTGATCCCGTTTCAGGCAAACTATATAGCCTGAAAGGAAAAATTAGCCCAAACGGCAAAAAGCTTTTTTTACGAGGGTATTTAGGGGTTTCAGCTGTGGGACGTAGCCAGACTTGGTTACGTGTGGAGTAGGTCTTATAGCACATCATGCAATAGACACATTGACCCATTAAAATATTAAACTTGTTCTGTCCTAGAAAATGCTGAATGATAAAATATTCAGCATTTTTCCCCATTCGGCTAACTATTTTTCCACTCAAACTCAGTAAAACTTTTATCTGTTTTTAATGTATTTTCAACTGCTTGAGCAAGTTGATTCAATAAGCTACGCTCCGCAATACGGTCTACCCAGTCCTGCTCTTCATCAGGATAAGAAGCAATTTCACATACCAAGTTTCCTTCGTTGTCATGACCTTGGCAAGTAATAGACAACGGCAAAGTATGGTTATCCACACTCACAGCCACCTGATCACCACTTTGTGGCAACGTTTCAAAGCCCAATTGCCCCAATTTTTGAACCAGTAACTGTTGCACCTGCTTTTGTACTACAGCATTGTCATTTAGGCTATGCTGTTGTCCATGCTGTGCCGTAAATTGTAATTTTCTCATTAATCATCCTAAAGGCTTTTTTGTTATATGGGTTTAAGCATAAAGGGTAAAAACAAAACAGCCAAGCAAAAGCTTGGCTGTAATTCAACAAAGTCGTTAAGCTTTGGTCTTATTCAGTGACTTGAATCGCTAAACCGGCTTGATTGCTCAATTGCGTAAAGGTAGGGAAACTGGTTGCAACCGTTTCAGTACCTACAATTTTAATTTCACCAGAGGTCCGTAAGCCTGCCATTGAAAAGCTCATTGCAATACGGTGGTCGTGATGTGATGCAATTTCACCACCAGTGAAAATCGCGCCCCACTCACCTGATCGACCTTTACCTTCAATGATGATGCCATCGTCAGTCGGTGTACAATCAATGCCCATCGTTTTTAAGCCATCTGCCATCACTTGAATACGGTCTGACTCTTTCACTCTGAGTTCAGCAGCACCCGTTAGTACGGTTTGCCCTTCTGCACAGGCAGCCGCAATAAACAATGCAGGAAATTCATCAATTGCCAGTGGCACTTGATCTTCAGGCATATGGATGCCTTTGAGTGTACGTGTACCTTGAATACGAATGTCTGCAATCGGCTCACCGCCCGCAATACGTTCATTCTCAACCGTAATGTCTGCACCCATTTGCTTCAAAATTTCGATCACACCTGTACGGGTTGGGTTAATGCCTACCGCCTCTAAAGTGATATCTGAACCTTCGGTAATCGCCGCACCCACCATAAAGAAAGCAGCCGATGAAATATCTGATGGCACTTGAATCTCTGTAGCAACGAGCTTACCACCACCTTGCAGTGAAATGCGGTTGCCTTCTGTTTTCACATCATAACCAAATGCACGCAACATACGTTCAGTATGATCACGTGTAGGTTCTGGTTCTGTGACCGATGTTTCACCTGCCGCCCATAAACCTGCCAATAAAATCCCAGATTTTACCTGCGCAGATGCCATCGGCAAATCATAGTGAATGCCTTGTAAAGCTTGACTTCCAGTAATAGAAACAGGGGGTGTGCCACGTTCACCTGTGGTTTGAATCTGAGCACCCATTTCACGTAACGGTTTAGCAATACGTTCCATTGGACGCTTCGACAGTGATGCATCACCCGTCATTACAGAGTCAAATTTCTGTGCAGAGAGCATGCCTGAAAGCAGACGCATCGAAGTACCTGAGTTACCCATGTAAAGTGCACTTGCTGGCGCTTTTAGGCCATTTACGCCCACGCCATGAATTGTCACTTCACCATTTTTAGGACCTTCAATACTCACGCCCATATCACGGAACGCTTGTAAGGTCGCTAACGCATCTTCCCCTTCCAAGAAACCTGTCACATGCGTCGTTCCTTCCGCAATTGCACCAAACATGATTGAACGGTGTGACACAGATTTATCACCTGGCACGCTAAACTTACCTTGGAAACTTTTTTTACCTGGTAATATGGTGAATTGCTGTGTCGTCACTTTATTGTTCTCCATGAAAGGTTTTTGAGCGAGCATATGGTTAAAATGCTGGCGTGCTGCTTGCGCATGTCCAAGCAAGCCCATTAAAGCATGTGAATCTTCATCTTCAATGAGTTTACGAATCGTTGCCAGTTGGTTCTCAAAACCATCTACGGCATTTAAAATGGCTTTTTTATTGGCAAAGAAGATGTCATGCCACATTTGCGGATCACTTGCCGCAATTCGAGAAAAATCACGGAAGCCCCCCGCAGCATAGCGAAAAATATCTAAATTATCTTCACGGTTTGCCAGTTGTTCGACTAAGTTAAAAGCCATCAAATGCGGAAGATGACTGGTATGCGCCAAGACTTCATCATGCTTGGCCACATCCATACAAATCACTTCTGCTTTCGCAGCTTGCCACAGTTGGATCAGTTTCTCTACCGCCCAATCAGCACTGGTCGGTAACGGTGTCAAAATCACTTTATGATTTGCAAATAAATCGACCTTACCCGCATGAACTCCCGTGTGTTCTGCTCCCGCAATTGGGTGTCCCGGTACAAAACCAGCGGGCAATGCCTCGCCATACACGGCTTTAGCCGCCTCGACCACATTGCCTTTGGTACTGCCTACATCGGTAATAATCGTATGTTCTTGCAAATACGGTTTAATGGTTTCCAGTACTTTTTGGGTTGCACGAACAGGTAAGGCTAAAACCACCAAATCCGCACCTTGAACTGCCTCTACAGGGTCACTATAGCCTTGTTGGATTAAGCCTAATGCTTTGGCATCCTGTAGGGTTCTCTCAGAGCGTGTTGATGCTACAATTTGCTTTGCTAAACCCTCAGCAATCATGACCCGTGCAAGACTTGAACCAATCAGTCCTAGTCCAATAAATGCAACTTTTTCAAACAGTGGCACAGACATAATTTAAGTGTTCGCCTCTAAACCAAGTACTTTAGCCAAAGCTGTTAAAAATTTCGCATTTTCAGCTTCAGTACCAATGGACACACGCAGATGATGCGCAATTCCTACTGGGCGAACAATCACACCTTCTTTTAACAACGCATTAAAAGTCTGTGTTGGGTCGGCTTGTATGTCCACCAAAATAAAGTTAGCGCGTGAAGGCACAAAACTTAATCCTAAAGCTTTAAACCCTGCTTCCAATTGCGCCATGCCAGCTTTATTGACCACACGTGATTTCTCAATAAAATCTTTATCTTTCAGTGCCGCAACAGCAGCCACCATAGCTAAATGGTTGACGTTAAACGGTTGACGAATACGATTTAAGAAATCTGTTACTTCTGCTGATGCTAAAGCAAAGCCAACACGTAAGGCTGCCAAACCAAAACACTTCGACATGGTACGGCTGACAATCAAGTTTGGGTACTGGGCTAAAAATTTTAAACTGTTAAAGTTCTCTGGGAAATATTCCACATAGGCTTCATCTAAAACTACGATCACATGGCTCGGTACTTTTTGCATGAAGCGATCAAATTCAGCTTCTTCAAACCAAGTCCCTGTTGGGTTATTCGGGTTTGCAATAAATACTAATTTGGTATTGCTTTTAATGGCCGCTGCCATCGCCTCAAGATCATGCGAAAAACCTTGAGCAGGCACTTCTATTGCTTCAGCATTAATGGCTTGAGTGAGCAAAGCATAGACCGCAAATGCATGTTGACTAAACACGACTGAGTCTTTATCAGAAACAAAAGCGCGCGCAAATATTTCAAGCAAATCGTTTGAACCATTACCAAGGGTAATGCAATTATGCGCCACACCAAACTGAGTATGGATTTCATCTTTTAAGATAAAACCGCCACCATCTGGATATCGTCCAATTTGCGCCAATTCAGCAGCAACTGCTGCTTTTACTTTGTCAGAACAACCCAAAGGGTTTTCATTTGAGGCAAGTTTAACAATATCGGTAATCCCCAATTCACGCTCTAATTCGCTAATAGGTTTACCTGGTTGATATGGTTTTAACTTTGAAATACCTTCATTGGCTGGAGCAAACGACATGTGACCTTTCCATTCTTACAAGTGGTTATAGGGTTGAGTTCTTTACAAACCCAACCACCTTGGAGATTACAATACTGCTATCGGATATGAACCCAATACTCGAACTTCTTTTACTAGTGGACGAATCTCTTCAATCCCCGCTTTAACATTGTCTTGTTCCACATGCCCTTCTAAATCAATAAAGAAGACATAAGCCCATTTTTCAGGCAGCGCAGGACGGGTTTCAATGCTGGTCAAGCTAATATTATGCTTTGCAAAAGGTGCTAAAATTTCAAGCAATGCACCTGCACGATCGTGTGCTGAAATCAAAAGCGAAGTTTTATCATTGCCACTTTGTGGCACTTTTTCACGGCCAATCACTAAAAAGCGCGTTGTATTTTCTGGATTATCTTCAATATTGCTGTGCAAAATTTCAAGATCATAAATGGTTGCAGCCACCTCAGACGCAATTGCAGCCGAATGCCATTCTGTACGAATACGACGCGCCGCTTCTGCATTTGAACTCAAAGCTACACGCTCAACACCTGGATAGTGTGCATCTAACCATGCACGGCACTGTGCTAAAGTTTGCTGATGTGCATAAATTTGTTTAATACTGTCTTTGCGGGTGTTTTCAGACACAAGGAACTGATGGTGAATACGCAATTCAACTTCACCAATCACATTTAAGTGAGACGATTTAAAACAATCTAATGTATGGTTAACCACACCTTCAGATGAATTCTCGACAGGCACCAAACCATAATGTGCACTGCCCGCTTCCACTTCACGGAAAACTTCATCAATGGTAGGTAGAGGACGAACCACAGCATCATGACCAAAATGCTTTAAAACCGCAGAATGTGTATAGGTGCCGACAGGTCCCAAAAATGCAATACTTTGTGGCGCTTCAAGCGCTAAACACGCAGACATAATTTCGCGGAACAGACGCGCCATAGTCACATCAGACAAAGGACCTTCATTACGCTCCATAACATTACGTAAAACTTGCGCCTCACGTTCTGGACGGTAAAACATTGGATTCTCTTCAGAAGCAAATTTTGCTTTTGCAACAGCTTCCGCCAGTTTTGCTCGACGGTTAATAAGTTGTTGAATCTGCTGATCAACAGAGTCGATATCCTGACGGATTTGATTGAGGTCAAGAGAAGTCGTTGTGTTTTGATCGTCTTGGATCATTGTTATGTCGCCCTTCATATACATTGTGCAAACAGTATAACAATAGTTAGCTTTGAAATCTTGCGCAATAAGACTTTGCATGTTTCAGTGCTAAAAACATACAGTTGATTTAATCATCAAGTTAATCAATAAACTGCCTAAATAATCGACATCAATAAAATCACTGAGGAATCTGTATTGAGCTTGCACATATTATGCAGAACACCCTTAAAAACACACCTCACCTGATTATTGAATTTTTATCTAAGTCTAATGTTTTTAACACTTAAACTTGGTTTAGAAAATTTTTGCTACATCTAGGCAAAAATCACCATTTATCTGTATTTCAGTGCGTTAGACTTTGTTTTAAAATATGCTTTACTTAAGTTGACGTATTCATAACAAAGAGAGTATGCAGCACGACAGATTGCTCTATAGTCTCAATAAAACAAAACAATAATGAACTGTAGGTACTGTCATGCACAAGAAAATTGCGGTCTTAGTCACCTATGACTTTGAGGATGCCGAATATGCTGAACCTGTTGAAGCATTTCGGGCAGCTCGGCATAGTATTATTAATCTTGAAAGTCAGGCCGGCAAAATTATTTATGGTAAAAAGCGTAAAGCCTTTGTGACCATCGACCAAAGTATAGATGATGCCTCAGTGCATGACTTTGATGCCTTACTCATCCCAGGCGGTTTCTCACCTGACAACCTGTGTCAAGATGAACGCTATGTCCTATTTGTCAGGCAATTTGCAAACACGCAAAAGCCCATTTTATGCAGTGCCGATGCCCCAAAAGTTTTGATGCATGCAGGAGTCGTAAAAGGTCGACGTATGACGTGCATCCACCACCTTCATCAGGACTTAGAAGATGCAGGCGCGGTGCTATATAATACAGGGGTAGTGAATGACAATAACTTGTACATTTCATCACAAACGCAGCACGACTTACCTGCTTTTATTAAAGAAAGCCTGCTCGTACTCAGTCGCTAAAGAACCAATGCAAGCTCTTTAGCCAACCGATCGGTTTCTCGCTCAGTAACTATTAACGTCCCAACAAACTACGTGCGACAATTTCTTTCATAATTTCATTGGTTCCACCATAGATGCGTTGAATACGCGCATCGACAAAGAAACGTGAAATTGGATATTCACTCATATAACCATAGCCTCCAAAGAGCTGTAATAAATTATCTGCCACCTTCATTTGCATATCCGTTGAAAAGCTTTTCAGTGCTGCTGCGGTTTCTACATCCAACTTGCCTTGCATATAAAGCTCCACGTTTTGATTGTAAAAAGCTGCTGTGGCTTGTTCATCAATCTTGGCTTGAGCCAAAACAAAACGTGTATTTTGGAACTGAGAAATATGTTGACCAAAGGCTTGACGCTCTTTGACGTATTGAATAGTGGCATCAATCGAACCGCGAATTGCACCTATAGCGGTTGCTGCAATTGCTGTACGCTCACGTGGTAGCTCTTGCATCAAATAAGCAAAACCTTGACCTGCTTGTCCCAACAATTGATCTTTCGGAACTTTTACATTGTCATAAAACAACTCAGAAGTGTCTTGCGAATGCAGGCCAATTTTATCGAGATTGGTCCCTTTTTTAAAACCTTCTAAATGTGTATCGACCAACATCAGTGAAACACCCTTTGCACGAGCTTGCGGATCAGTTTTTACCGCCAATACCACAAGGTCAGCATGCTGCCCATTTGAAATAAAGGTTTTAGAACCATTTAAAATATAATGCTCCCCTTGCAAAATCGCATTACTTCGCATGGCTTGTAAGTCTGAACCCGCACCCGGCTCCGTCATCCCTATTGCACCGACCACTTCACCTGACACCATTTGCGGTAACCAGTACTGCTTCTGTGCTTCAGTTCCAATATGCAAAATATACGGTGCTGCAATTTCGGAGTGACAAGAAATACCTGTCGATAAAGCACTAAAACCTGCTCGTGCCGACTCCTCAACCAACATCAGCGAATAATGCGTTGGAACGCCATAACCGCCGTATTCCTCTGGAACATCGACACATAAGAACCCATTTTCACCCAATGCGTTCCATACCGAACGCGGCATTAAGCCTTCTCGTTCCCATTGTTCATAATGCGGTGCAATGTGTTCATTCATAAAGCGACGAAAATTATCGCGAAATAGCTCTAAGTCTGCATCGTAATTCAGCATGTTTTTTCCTTATGTTGATGTTGTTTTATTATTCAGCTCACATGCTAGCCATTTTTAATGCAACTGTCATGACCGCATTAGGCCATTTTTTTATGCGCATAAAAAAAGGAAGCCATTCGGCTTCCTTTTTAAGATGAACTGAAATTATGCGTGAGCATTTTCTTCAACAGCCATTTGGCGGTCTACTTCATCTGGGTTTGCTAGTGCAAAATGTAGTTTTTCTTGGTCTAACTGACCCACCCATTTCGCAACAACAATCGTTGCCAATGAGTTACCCACCAAGTTGGTTAAGGCACGTGCTTCAGACATGAAACGGTCAATACCTAAAATGAGAGCAAGACCCGCCACTGGAATATGACCAACAGCTGATAAAGTCGCAGCCATTACAATAAAGCCCGAACCTGTGACACCCGCAGCACCTTTCGATGAAATCAATAACACACCCAATAAAGTTACTTGGTGCATCAGATCGAGCTGAGTATTGGTCGCTTGAGCAATAAAAATCGCTGCCATCGTTAAGTAGATTGAGGTACCGTCTAAGTTAAATGAATAACCTGTTGGAATAACCAAACCAACCACTGACTTTTCACAACCCGCAATTTCAAGCTTTTTCAACATACGCGGTAAAACCGATTCTGAAGATGACGTACCCAGTACAATCAATAATTCTTCGCGAATCATGCGAATCATTTTCAAAATACTGAAGCCACAAAGACGTGAAATTGTGCCTAGAACCAAGAAAATGAAAAGCAAACAGGTAATGTAGAAGCAGATGATCAACTGAGCAAGTTGCGCCAAGCTACCAATACCATATTTACCAATGGTATATGCCATTGCACCAAACGCACCAATTGGTGCAAGCTTCATGATCATGTTTACAATGTTAAAGAACACATGCGAAATTTGATCAATAAACTTAAGAACTGGTTTACCTGCGTCACCCAATTTATGCAATGCAAAACCAAACATGAGTGCAAACAGCAATACTTGTAGGATTTCACCTTCAGCAAATGCGCCAACCACAGTGTTTGGAATGATGTGCATAAAGAAGTCGACAGTTGTTTGCTGCTGTCCCGATTCAACAAATTTCGAGATACCAGAAGTATCTAGTGTTGAAGGGTCAACATTCATGCCTACACCTGGTTTCCAGATGTTAATGACCAGTAAACCGATCAATAATGCAATCGTTGATACAATTTCAAAATAAAGTAACGCAACACCGCCTGTTTTACCCACAGACTTCATGCTTTCCATACCCGCGATACCACTCACCACGGTACAGAAAATCACTGGCGCAATAATCATCTTGATCAGTTTAATAAAGCCTTGACCTAGAGGATAAAAAAGCTCGCCCCAGCCGGGTACATATTCTTCAACGCCATTGATAACTTGCGTACCGCTAGGGAAAAAATGCCCTACCAAGATACCCGCAATAATCGCGACAATAACTTGAAAATATAGTGACTTATAGATTGGTTTCTTAGTCATAACTAATACTTCTGTAAATCAAAAAACTGAAAAAATCGGTATACCTACATATCCTTATAGGCAGCAGGCTTTCTGATAAACACAAAAAAGCCCACAGTTTGGACCGCGCCCAAACACCGGGTAAAAATCATGCTGTACAAACATTAGCTATGTGATGAAATTCACAGTTCATTCACATCTACTATAATGGGAGAAACTTAAAAACTAGCAAGTCACAACAATTGAGTAAATTTTACCTAACATTCTTTAAGCAAAGTAAACTCATTTTAAAAATAATGTATAAAATCTAAACAATATGACTCATACTTTAGTCTAATGATGAAAAATTATTTAAAATTAAAAGTGCTATTTTTTTTGATCGTTCATCTAAAATAGCACACCATAGCCGTCACTTACGTTGGTTTGTTCATGAACAACAAAAGAAATATTTATAAAGATACTGAGCACCCTTTTGCCCAGTTTGTTCGCATTATTGGCAAAGGGAAAAACGGTGCACGTTCTCTCAGTTATGAAGAGGCCTATCAAGCCTTTGACATGATTTTGAAAAACCAAGTCTTAGATGTGCAGCTTGGCGCATTTCTGATGTTACTCCGTGTGAAGGAGGAGTCTGTAGATGAACTGGCAGGTTTTGTTCAAGCCACTCGTGATCAACTACCATTTACTGCTCTCGATGTCGATTTAGACTGGTCTTCTTATGCGGGTAAACGTAAGCACTATCCATGGTTTCTTTTGGCAGCGCTGACTTTAGCCAAAGCGGGTTATAAGGTTGTGATGCATGGTGCATCAGGTCATACCATTAACCGTATTTATACCGAACAAGTATTAGAGTATCTCGATTTTAATATTTGCCAAAACCAAGCAGATGTGGAACAGGAATTAGCAACACATAATTTTGCTTATTTACCTTTACATGCCATTTCCCCGATTTTAAGCGACCTGATTTCCCTGCGAAATGTGATGGGGCTTCGTTCACCTATTCATACCCTTGCACGCTTGATCAATCCGTTTAATGCCAAAGCGACTTTGCAAGCTATTTTCCATCCAGCCTATCGTGGTTCGCATCAACAAGCAGCATTTAAACTGGGTTATCAAAATAGTGCTGTCATTAAAGGCGAAGGTGGCGAGTTTGAACGTAACCCTGATGCTAAAACGTTAATCTGTGGTATTAAAAATGGTGAACTTTACGAACATGAACTACCAAAGCTCACCAACAACCGCAGCCCAATCGAAGAAGAACTGGATTTGGCCGAGTTTAAAGCAGTTTGGCTGGGTGAAAAACAGCACGAATATGGTGAAATGGCAGTGACTGAAACCATTGGCATTGCACTATATACCATGGGAATCTGCGAGCAATATGAAGAAGCGATGCAACAGGCAAAACGTTTATGGCAAAACCGTCTCCACTAAGCACGTTCGATACTCATAAACGTTAAAGTAAAAAGCTAAGCACTGGGCTTAGCTTTTTATCTTTAAAAGAACTTAAATAAATTTGATAGGCTGGAAATCGTCATGCTGATGGTGATGATCATCATCACACTCTTCACCGTCTTCTTTCGTGCCACGGTCGATATAACCACTGCGCTCATCCTCAGGTAAATGTTTCATTTCCCACGCATAGACCGCTTGCATCGAAATTTCACGCTGTTCTTTGGTTAACGCAACCCCATTTGGCCATTTACCAATTTCAACCGCTGTTCTTAAACGCTCAACAATTTCAGGATTGAGCACAGCTAACATTTGTTCAATATTCATGATTTAATCCTGCTGAAAAGAGTCAAAATCTTGATTCCAGCCGAGTTTGGTTCGGCATGACATATAAAAGTCATAACCCGGCGGATGTAATAAATTCAGTTTAAAGGGATGTTTACGAATATGTAAACTGTCACCGACATTTAAAGATACGCTGTGCTGACCATCGGCACTAACCATCGGTAATACACGGTTTTCACGAATGAAAATCTTAATTTCACTGTGTCCACCCACCACAATTGGGCGTGAAGACAAAGTGTGGGGATGCATTGGAACTAAAGCGATCGCATCCATACTCGGATGTACAATGGGTCCACCACCAGACAGCGAATAAGCTGTTGAACCTGTTGGAGTCGATACAATCAAACCATCACTATGTTGACGATAAACATATTGGCCATCAATATTGAGCTCAAAGTCAATCATATGTACCGATTTACCTGAGTGCAACACCACATCGTTTAGGGCAATCGCATCATAAATGGTTTCACCTTTTGAGCGAATTTCCATTTCCAACAGGAAACGGCGGTCCAGTTGAAATTCACCTTTTAAGACTTGATCGAGCTTAAAAATCACTTCTGTTGGCTTAATGTCCGTTAAAAAGCCCAAGCGACCTCGGTTTACCCCAATTACAGGGGTATTGTATTTCACCAAAGCTCGTGCGGCATGAAGAAGTGAACCATCTCCACCCACCACAATCACCAAATCGACCACTTCACCCAGAAGTGCTCGACTGACTGTTTGTGTATTTTTATAAGGAACGAGTTCAGCTGTTTCCGCATCGAAAACGGGATGTAACCCTAAACTGAGAAGATGATCATGAATAAGACATAAGGTTTCGACGACTGAAGACTTATCTGGACGCCCAATTAAGCCTATGTTTCGAAATGTTTTATGTGAAATTTGCACCAGCAACATCGCTCCGCTAAGATTCCCGCCTATCATAGCATTATTTATTTAAATTGATTCAAAACTAAAGTGACTGCTTCTATACAAATATTTATCTCTATATTTCAATTTGTTCACAGTTTAATTATTGCAAATTAGCGAAAAGCTTCGCATGATTAGCACAATTTATCAGGATCTTATCAGTATTTATGAAGTCAGAACGTGGCATCGGTATAATTGCACTGATCTTCTGCATCTTAGTCATTGCAGCTTTTTTGGTCTTTAGTATTTATTTAATAAGACTAGATTCGGTTGTTCGTGACAAGTTTGAAGGAAAGCGTTGGGATATCCCTGCGAAAGTATTCGCACGTCCGCTTGAAGTGTATACCAACGCACCGATTAGTCAGGCTGACTTTACCCAAGAGCTCAAACTTTTGGGCTATAAGTCCTCTGAAAACTATACCAAATCAGGCAATTATGTCAGTTCTGGCAATGAGTTATATGTGCATACACGTGGCTTTGATTTTGGAGATAGTGTCGAACCTGAGCAAGTGCTTAAAGTCACCTTTGCTGATGAACAAGTCTCTGAAGTAAGTGCCACTAAACCTTCCTCTACAGGGATTGCACGCTTAGAGCCGATGCTCATAGGTGGGATCTATCCACAGCATAACGAAGACCGTGTACTGATTAAACTCGATAAAGTCCCTAAACCATTAATTGAAGCCTTAATCGCAACGGAAGACCGTAATTTTTATAGCCACCATGGTATTTCAATCCGTGGTACTGCACGTGCGATTGTGAGTAATGTCACAGGTGGAAAACGTCAGGGTGGTTCAACGCTGACCCAACAGTTGGTGAAGAACTTCTATCTCACTCCTGAAAAAACCATTAAGCGTAAAGTAAATGAAGCATTTATGGCTTTATTGGTTGAACTTCACTACAACAAAGATGAAATTTTAGAAGCGTATCTCAACGAAGTAAATCTCGGTCAAAATGGTAATTATTCAATTAATGGCTATGGCTTGGCTTCACAGTTCTACTTCGGCATGCCTTTACGCGAACTGAATATTGCACAACAAGCGTATTTGGTTGGTTTGGTACAAGGTCCAACCTTATATAACCCTTGGCGTAATCCAGAAGCGGCTAAAAAACGTCGTGATATCGTTTTAAACAACATGTTGGTCATGGGCTATTTGACTCAAGAACAGTATGAAACTGAAACGGCTCGCCCTTTAAATGTGATTGCCAAACCAACTCTCGGCCCATCACGCTTCCCAGATTTCTTAGACATTGTACGTCGTCAGTTGCGTACCGAATACCAAGAAGGTGATTTAACCAATCAAGGTCTACGTATTTTTACAACACTCGATCCGATTGCCCAGACCAAAATTCAAGACTCGTTTAAAGCAACAGTTAATCGTTTGAGTCGCGGGTCAAATCGTTTAAAAGAGTTGCAAGGTGCTGTATTGGTTGCGCATCCTGAAAATGGTGAATTAGTCGCAGCAGTAGGATCAACACAAGATTTTACTGGGTTTAACCGCGCATTAGATGCCAAACGTCAAGTTGGCTCACTGCTCAAGCCTGTAATTTATCTCAGTGCAATTCAGTCAGGTCGCTATAACTGGGCTAGTCCTGTTGAAGACAGTAGTATCAGCATTCAGTCAAATGGTCAGTCATGGACACCAAAAAACTATAGTGGTGGCGAACATGGGGTTGTACCGATGGTACAAGCTTTGTCTCATTCTTATAACTTATCATCCGTACGTTTAGGTCAAGAGTTTGGTTTATCAACATTTAGTAATCACTTAAAACGTTTCGGTGTGACTAGCAACATCCCAAGCTATCCATCTATTTTCTTGGGTGCGGTAGACATGTCTCCAATGGAGGTACTTGGCATTTATGGTAATTTTGCAACAGGGGGCTTTAAATACCCAACCAAAGCGATTCGTACCGTTGTCGATCAAAATGGTCGCCTACTGACCCGTTATGGTCTAAACGTCCAACAAACTATTGACCCTTCTTCTGCCTACGTCCTGAACTATGGACTCCAACAAGTGATGACTTCGGGCACGGGACGCTCTGCTTACAATACTCTTCCAACGTCACTCAAGCTTGCAGGAAAATCTGGCACCACCAATGACACCCGTGATTCATGGTTTGCAGGTTACTCAGGCAACTATGTTTCTGTAGTATGGTTAGGACTGGATGACAACAAACAAACAGGCTTAACAGGTTCTTCAGGTGCTTTACCTGTGTGGACCAATGTAATGAGTCAACTGCGTCAAAAGCCTGTCAATTTACGCCAACCCGATGATGTTCAATGGCACTGGATTGACAGTGGTTCAGGCTATCTTGCAGCCCAAGGTTGTGAGGGCGCAATGTATATTCCTCTACTTCGTAACACCATTCCCCGAAAGGCAACTGCATGTGGCTTGCCTCATTATCAAGTTGAACCCACTTACAATCCTGAAACAGATGGTAACCAAGCTACACCTGAACAAGGCGACAGCATAGACAACTATATTCGTGAAAGTGAATCAAATATGCAACGCAACCTAGAAAATGACACACAGGTCATTTCAAGCGGTAGCTACCAACCTGAATAAATAGGACGGATTTAAATTTTGATGTGGTTTAAACGTTTAAGTATCTTAGCAATCGTCATAACTGTGGCAGGCTGTCAAAGCCTCCCACAGCAAACTGATAAAAAAATGCCAGAGAAAGCTGAGCCGAACAAAGAGCAGCAAACACCATCAGGTGTAACGATTCACCCTTATGATCGCGAAGAAATTCAACGTCAAAAAATTGTGATTCCTGAACAAAAGACCAAACAGCAGTTTGATGATGGTCGACAACTCCCTGCATTCAAAAACTTGATGCAAAAAACACAAACCGCTTACCGCCAAGGTCAGTGGAACCAAGCTCAAGGTTTTGCTATGCAGGCGCAACGTATCGCCCCACAGTCAAGTGAAACCTTCCTGTATTTGGCGCTAATTGCCAATCAACAAAAACAACCTGCAAATGCAGAATCACTCGCGCGTCGCGGCCTGAGTTATGCGCAAAGTAATGCCATGAAAAAGCAACTTTGGAGCATTATCTTAAAAGCTGGTCAAATGCAGAAAAACCAAAAAAACATTCAACAAGCCCAGACTGCAATCAAAAGCCTGTCTTAAAAGTACGCTCCATTAAATGGAGCGCTGACCTGCTATACCATAAGCACCATAACTTTGTGCTTTGGCTAAATCAGCTAACTGTAAGCCACCTAGGGCAAAAATTGGGATGTGAATCTTTTGAGCAATCAGACTAAACTGCTCCCAGCCCAAAGTGGCACTATTCGGATGGCTTAAAGTTTCAAGTACAGGGCTAAGTAAAATGGCATCACAGCCAATATTCTGCGCATGTTCTGCACTTTCTGTGTCATGACAAGCCGCAATATAACGTTGACCAACTTTTAAATCGCCTTTACGAAGTTGCATCAGTTGAGATTGTTTCAAGTGTATAGCCGCAATCGCATGCTGCTGTAAAGGGTTCAGCTCTTTCCACAAGCTTACATTCACAATGACTCGCGACAGCTGTTCCACACTCAGTTCCGCTATATTTAAAAGATGCTCAGGGCTTACAGGTACTCTCCAATACATCATTTGCTGTTCAGCTAAAGTCTTCAACAGCGTAATTTGCTCAGAAATCTTAATCACCTGCGGAGCATACAGTCGCTTTAAAATGGCCTGATTGGCTTTAGGAAAGTTTAAATCCTGTAACTCGGCACGTTTAAACCATGCCCAAGGCACACGAATGTCTGAAAGCTGATGATCTGAGACAATGCCATGAAACAAATGTAAATGCACAATGACGTCCTCATATTCAAACTGAATACTGTCAAAGGCATGCCAATCTGTAATATCAATTCCAACTTCTTCTAAAACCTCACGGCGACATGCGTGTTCTGTGGTTTCACCTGACTCAACTTTCCCGCCTGGAAATTCGTGCTTATTACCTTGATGTTGCTCAGCCTGACGCCATCCCACCAATACTTTGCCTTGATGTAAAAGAATAGCTATAGCAACTTGAACCAGAGGTTTTGACATAATCAGATTCCATTTCAGATGTGTAGTGTGTTAAGTGACCATATGTAACGATATAGAAGTTTTTTATATTTTCAGCGAGAAAATGTTGACAGCCCCATTCGATAATGATTATCATTTAAAACGTTCAATATACACCACGGAGTCGCCAGAATGAACGCACCATTTAGCTTATTTACTCGTAACGAAACAGCCCATTCACTACCAATGCTACACTCGAACAACTTATTTGCCCTAGGCCGTGAAATTCGCATTATGCACGCAGGAGAAGAGTACCGTCTACGACTCACACGCAATAATCGACTCATTCTAACCAAATAAGAATTATAAAAATTCAATAACAATAATCGTGGAAACAAGCAGTATGTCAGCGCGTACTGCTTTTTAATTGATTTAAAATATTCATTTTAATTTTATCGCTAAAAAAGCATGCTCTAAACCTTAACAACATCCAGCATCAATTCAACGCTTAAACCGCCTAAGTCAGATGGGCTAAATAACAACTGCCCTGCGTGTAAATCGACAATTTTTTGACAGATGGATAGACCTAAGCCTGAGCCTTGTGTTTTTGTACCTAAAGCCCGATAGAAGCGTTCACCCAAACGTTGGATAACTGTCACATCTACACCATATCCGCTATTTTCAATACTCAGTCTAAGCTGCTGTCTTTCAATCGTCAGCGTCACAAAAACTTTTGCCTGCTCAGGACTATAACGAATCGCATTATCAAGTACATTCCGTAGTGCACTGAATAAAAGCTGTTCATTGGCAAATACATAGACCTCTTTTGCAAGTACCATCTGAACCTCAATCTGTTTTGATTCTGCAAAAGGCTGTAAGGCTTTGACTACATCTTGTATTAACAGACTAAAATCAAATTTGCTTTTGGCTAAACTTTGACTTTGCTCTGGATCTAACCGTGCCAATAAAAGTAAATTATCGAGAACTTGTACCCCACGGCTCACATCTTGCTGAATTGGATTAAACTCCTGCTCTAGCTCAGGAAACTTACGTTTGAGTACCTGAAGCCGCATTTGTATCGCAGACAATGGAGAACGTAGCTCATGCGAGGCATCTGCGGTAAAGCGTTGCTCTGCCACTAAGGCCTGATCTAAACGAGCCAATAGAGCATTCAACTGAGATAACATCGGTTGTAGTTCAATCAGTTCAGGTTCTGGCATAGAAATAGGCGCTAAATCATTTACCGATTTATTTGAAATTTGCTCTGAAACTTGGTGGATCGTCCGAAACTTGCGTCGAATCGCAAAGTGCATCAATAGCCATTGTACGCACCAGACTAAAAGCAATACCCCACTAAAAATCAAGATGGTGTGCCCAAAGGCTTGAAAACGATCCGACATCAACTGAATGACTTGTACCTGCAATCCATGCTCATCCTGCGCACTATAAATACGCCAAAGTTTCTGCTCTGACCAGTAAAAGCCATAAGGTGCATCTGAAACCAAACTCAAATGATCCACGGTTATTTTTTCTGGCACATCTTCTGAGGCAGTTAAAAGCTGTTGTGCGTTATCGAGTCGATAGCGAATATCAAACTCATCACTAAGTTCAGCCAAGGCCTGACCATTGCTGACAGTTAAGTCATCTGCCAACAACATATCGGCCATTTCATCCATGATCTCATCTTGCATAGACATGGTCTGATAAACCGACACTCCAATAAACATCAGCAAGGCCAAAAGCCCCGCCAGTATCGAACTGAGGAGCGAACTTTTAACGAGCTGACGTTGTAATGAAACTGGTTGAGCCATTATGTGTCCTGATTCATTCTATAACCCAAACCACGGATGGTTTTAATACAGTGGCTACCGAGTTTTTTCCGCAGTTGATAAATAAAAACCTCGATGGCATTGCTTTCGATTTCATCTCCCCACGCATATAGGCTTTCTTCTAACTGCTCACGTGTCACCACATGTTCAGGCTTGAGCATCAATTTGTGCAAAATTTGAAACTCTTTGGCGGTCAAATTCACGGATTGACCATTTTGAGTTACGCTTTTGGCTTGTGGATCGAGTTGAATATTGGCATAACTCAATATATGCGAACTGCTATTTTGTTGCTGTCTCAGTTGTAGGCGAATACGAGCAGATAATTCCTCCAAACTAAAGGGTTTAACCAAATAGTCGTTGGCGCCCAAATCTAGCCCTTCGACCCGATCTCGAATGCTGTCACGCGCAGTGAGAAAAATCACAGGCGTCGAGAGGTTCTTGCCACGGACTTTCAGCAAAATGTCATCACCTGTGGCATGTGGCAATCCACGGTCTAAAAGCACACAGTCATACTGATGCTGTTCAATCGCTAAAATGGCATGATCGCCCCGCTCCACCCAGTCCACACTATAACCATCCATTTCAAGCCAAGTTTTAATACTTTCAGCTTGAGAGGCATCATCTTCTGCTAACAATATCCGCACTGCTGAACCTGCCTTATCCCTGTTGTTTAAATCATGCCGTGAAATGATGAAAAATACAAAAACCACAGGGCTAAGATCAAATCTAAGCCATGTGGTTTTTTAAGAAAGTCCAATTAAGGTTGGACTAGAGTATTTAGAATTTCACTTGATCTACATCAATTTCAACGCGTTTTGTTGGTTTATAGTCAATATCCACTTCACCGATAATGGTTACAGGTATTTTAGCCGAAATCGCTTTGCCACCCCATAATTCATCATCAATATCGACAGTGATTGAACCTGTTTGGTCACGAAATTCATATTTTTCATCACCAATTGCTTTGACCACATAACCTTTTAACTGAACATGGCTGTCATCTTTTAAAGTTAATGCATGCTTAACCGTAGTTGGCGTTGAAGCAGCTACAGCCGCTTGGTTCACCGCTGTATTTGCTACTGCCACAGTTGTCGAACCAATCACACCAGCAACCAATAACGCTTTCATCATCATATTCATATCCAGTACCTCTATTTAATTGTTGATCTATTTGATGAAGTTATTAAACCAAAATTAGATGAGCTGAATCTTAAGAAAGCTTCAAGTAAAACATTAAACGCTTAGTTGAGAGGTACGACACGCAACACTTCTTCTAGCGTGGTGACTCCCTCTAACACTTTTCGTGCCCCTGCAATCCGCAAAGGCTCAATGCCTTCTTTTTTGGCCTGCTGACGCAGTGCAGTCAAATCACCATTTGCACCAATTAATTGTTTAGCCTCTATGCTAATAGGCATAAACTCATAAATACCAACTCGCCCTTTGTAGCCCGTTTGACGACACTCTTCACAGCCTACTGCGGTAAAGACTTTTTCAGGCATCTCCATAATATAATCAAAAGTCAGGTGCTCCCACTCTTGGCTATTGATTTGTTTTTCCACTTTACAGTGTGGACATAGGCGCCGTACCAAACGTTGTGCCAATACACCCAAAATGGTGGCTGCAGTTAAAAATGGTTGTATGCCCAAATCGTGTAAACGGGTTAGACTAGAAGGCGCATCATTGGTATGTAGGGTTGAAAGTACCAAATGCCCTGTAAGTGCAGCTTGAATTGCCATATTGGCCGTATCATGGTCACGAATCTCCCCCACCATAATAATGTCGGGATCTTGGCGCATGAGTGCACGAACACCATCAGCAAAACCTAAGTCAATACCTGTGTTGACCTGCATTTGGTTAAAGCTTGGTTCTAACATTTCAATTGGGTCTTCAATGGTACAGACATTCACCTGTTCTGTTGCCAACTGTTTCAATGAAGAATAAAGCGTGGTGGTTTTACCTGAGCCTGTTGGTCCTGTCACCAAAATAATGCCATGACTATGTGAAGTCAGTGCCTTCCAATCACTGAGCAAATGCCCATCAAAACCCAACTGCTGAAAGCTACGTACCAAAACTTCTGGGTCAAAAATACGCATAACCAACTTTTCACCAAAGGCCGTTGGCAAGGTTGAAAGACGTAGTTCTGTTTCTTGTCCTTTGGGTGTACGTGTTTTTAAACGACCATCTTGTGGCTTACGTTTTTCTGCAACGTTCATTCGACCTAAAATTTTAATTCGCGAAATGACCGCCGTTAAAGTATTGGCAGGCATGTTATAAATCGTATGTAACACACCATCAATACGGAAGCGTACTTTACCATTGTCCTTACGAGGTTCTAGGTGAATATCACTGGCACTTTGTTCAAAAGCAAACTGTAAAACCCAATCAACTAATTTAACAATGTGTTGATCATTGGCATCAGGATTTTGACTATCACCTAATTGTAACAGGGCTTCAACGCCTTTATTTTCACGATCATAAATTCCAGACTTCTGTGAATTACTCACAGCGCGACTCACCTGATAATACTCCACCATATAACGTTGTAATTGTTCTGGGCTGAGCAATACGCGCTGGATTTTTTTCGGTGCGACATTGTGCTCCAAATTCGCTACCCAATCCTTCATATAGGGTTGATCTGTCGCAATCAACACTTGATTGGGTTGAACCTCTACGGCCAAGATTTTATTGCGGAAGGCAAACTCTTGGGACATCACCGAAGTCAAGGCTTGAACATCAGCTTTGAGTGGATCAATCACATAAAACGGTAACTGGGTTTTTTCGGCTAACCATTGACATAATCGGTTCAACGTCAATCTGGACTGAGGGTGTGACTGATCCTGCATATTAAAATGGGCAATCCATTGTAAAGGGTGCCACTTTAATTGATCCCGTTGACGGTGCGAGGTTTGTACGAGATTTTTTTCTTTTTCAGTAATTCGCCCATCTTTAAAAAGTTGATCTAAGCACCAAGTGGTATCAATTTCAAAATTAAAATTCATTGTTATACGTCCCCAAACAGAACACCACTATAGCAAGATTTTCGAGATTATTTTGTACAAAGCACAGGCAAATCCTATAAATATAAAAAAGCATGTCAGCTGATCAATATAATCATGAAATGACTACGCTTTTTCTCTATTTTGACTTGAATCCACCACCTACATTCGCCTATATTTTAAACGACTCATTTGTTTTTATGAGGTAGGCTTTGGACTTCAGTACCATTTCAATCGACAACTATGCTTTATCTGACGTCCTGTTTACATTGGCCTCAGCTTTGGGCTGTGGTTTGCTCATTGGTCTAGAGCGAGAAAGAAGCAAGCAACGAGAAAACCAACAGAGCTTTGCAGGACTGCGCTCCTTTGCCATTTGTGCCCTTCTCGGTGCTATTTGCTTTTTATTTGGTGTCACCATTGGTATTGTGGGTGCGCTGATCATTGGAGGTATTGTCCTATTTTCCATGAAAAACCAAACTGAGGACTTAGGCTCAACCACTGAGCTCGCCTTTGTAATGACTTATTTTATTGGCGCCATGTGCCTGTGGAATGCACCTTTAGCAGCAGGTTTAGCCGTACTGCTGACCATTATTCTCATGACTAAACACTCCATGCACAGTATTGCAGGAAAATGGATTACAGAAGCAGAATTTAAAGACGGTATTTTCCTATTGGCTCTCATTTTAATAGCCCTTCCCTTAACACCGAATACGCCTTTATGGGGCGCTGTGCTGAATCCTTATATCATTTTAAAATTAGTCACACTCATTCTGGCTGTTCAAGCCCTTGCACATATCGCCAAACGATTGTTAAGCACTAAAAATGCCATGATTTTATCCGCCATTGCTTCTGGTTTTGTATCCAGTACAGCCACTATTGCTAGCTTGGGCATGGAGGTTCGAGCAGGTCGTGCACAGGCCAAATCCAATGCAGGTGCTGCTCTGATGTCATGTATCGCAACTTTATTGCAACTGCTCATTATTGTGGCGGGCGTCAGTATGCTCTGGCTCAAAACAATACTGTTACCCACTCTAATCGCATGTTTGATTTTAGGACTCTCTGCCTATACTTTAGTCCGCACTGCCCCAGCTCAAGAACAGCAACTGAGCAGTGATTCACGCATGTTTAGTTTAAAAGAGGCAGGAATTATTGCCCTGAGCTTAACTCTCATTCAGGCAGGAGTATATGGACTTCACCTGTGGCTAGGCGAAGCTGGCTTAATTGCAGGAACTTTACTGGCCTCTTTGTTTGAAATCCATGCGGCGATGGCAACCGTGGTGATGCAAGGTACCCCCACAGATACTGCTGTTATATCCGCCTTTATATTTGGTTTAGCCGCACATGCGATTGCCAAATCTGTGAATGCCGCTTTAACAGGAGGGATGCAATACTTTATTGCTTTTGCACCGATTCAAATTTTACATATGATGGTTTTAATCGGCTTACTGTACTGGATGATTTTTTAAAAAAACTTAACTTACTTATTTTTATGAAATTTATTTATTTATTCAATACTATTAACCTATAATCAGCCCGCTTTATTTTTAAACAACAACGTTATTAATAATAAATTTTTTGAATTGGGTACTTTATGAAATTTAAAATATTATCATTTGCAATTTTTAGCACACTCATGCTGAGTGCATGTGGTGGAAGCTCTGATAGCTCAAATAATACAAGCACGAGCAACAACTCAACAACTACTGACTCATCAAATAATAATTCAAATACCGCTCAGCAATGGGAAATATTCCGTATTGATTATTGGTATGATCAACTCAATCAATTTGGTGATTTCAATGTACTGAATACGCAAATTACACTGGTGGATGGTAAAGCCTATGCCACTTTAGATGCAGATGATGATACAAATGAAATTTATTTAACTACGCAAGGCGAGTATCAAACATTCGGCTCAACCCATAGTCGTTATGGCACTTTAATGGGTGAAATGACCTTTTCCAATAATCAACTCAAACTTCGCCCTTATTCAGCAATTGGTTCTACAGGATTAGAATTCACGTCAACTGTCAGCAAACGTGATATTTCAGGCGAAAGTCTACTTGCAACGGTAGACCCTGAGTTGAATTGGAACTTGAACTATCCTCAATATAGCGTCAAATATTCAGATGAAATCAATACAAAATTAAAAGCCTACCAAGCTTTAAAATTCCCAGCAGGTTCAATCTGCCTACTGGAAACCCAATATTCTAATAATCAGGAATATTTACTTTTAGCTGAAAAAGATGATGAATATCAACGTCTCTTTAAAGAATATACAGAGCGATTTACCAACCAAACTAAACAAGAGTATTTTAAGCTCACAAAATTTAAAAATGTTCTTGCCTACCATTACAGTCCTGATGGAACTGAGGCAAATGCTTTCATTGGATATGCTCAATACAAAGACAGTTACTATTCAAGTTCAAAAGTAAATGCTGGGGTAGAGTCCAATCTTGCAGATGACATTCAATCAGAGAAAGACCTCATCACAAACAATATGTCTACCGAAGAGAAAAACGCACGTTTAGCTAAGGCAGATGGCTTAAATAAAGGTTGTGACCTGTATAATCCAATTGCAGCAAGTTATTTAGAACAAAACTTAAAGTTCTAAATTACTTGAAAAGCATGCTACAGATGAATGTTTTAATGGCTACAGGAACTCAAAGTTCCTGTATTTCCACACACGTTTCATTTACCTTAAATTTCACATCTAAGTTTGCAAATCTCATCCCATAAATTCGCGCTTCATCATCTTGATATGCAGGTCGTGGGTCTAAAGATAAAACTGCCTCAAGCTCCTGTACTGTCTGCGTAGAAATTTTGCCATTTGCTAAAAGCTGCTGCTTCTGTAGCAAAGCCAGATCAGACCACACCACCACCTTTCGTTTAGGCTCATCTTGTGCATAACCACTTTCAGCATCTAAAACTGCATCTGAATAGTGAATATAAGGCTTAATATCAACGATTGGCGTACCATCGAGCAAATCACTCCCTGTAACATACACACGAACTGACCGCCCTTCTTTTTTTACCTCTTTTAATTGAACTACAGATAGGCCTATTGGCGCTGGACGATACATGCTCCGTGTGGCAAACACTCCTATTTTTTTGTTGCCCCCTAAGCGAGGTGGTCGAACTTGTGGACGAAACTGTGCTTTTTCTTGATTCTTATTGTCATGAAACTGCCAAACCAACCATAAGTGACTAAAAGCCTCAATCCCCTCAAAGGCCAAAAGATCATTATAAGGGGCTGACATTTCAATATAGGATTCCACTTGTACCAAATTAGGCTGGCGAGGAATACCAAACTTTTCTTTATAAGAAGAGTACATATAACCAATAATTGGCAAGGTTAACTCAGTTATCATCACTTTTTCTAATAAGCTCAATTAAATATATTCAGTTTATCGAGAATGATTTTAGATTAGAATAGCAAGCTGTTCTAATTTGATAATTTATTGAGACCTTTAATGGCTGCTTTCAACGTCGAAAAGATTACTCACGTCCACCATTGGAATGATACTTTATTCTCTTTTAAAACGACGCGCGACACTGCACTACGTTTTAAAAACGGTCAATTTGTGATGATCGGCCTTGAAGTAAATGGCAAACCGTTAATGCGTGCTTATTCTATTGCCAGTGCAAACTATGAAGAAGAACTAGAGTTTTTCTCAATTAAAGTTCCAGATGGCCCATTGACATCTATCTTACAGAAAGTAAAAGTGGGCGATGAGATTCTAATCTCTAAAAAACCAACAGGGACTTTGGTTCTCGACGACTTAAACCCTGGGAAAAACTTATACCTCCTTTCTTCAGGTACAGGTCTTGCACCGTTCTTGTCTACAATTCGTGACCCAGAAACCTATGAACGCTTTGAGAAAATCATTGTTGTACATGGTACTCGTTTCATTTCTGAATTAGCCTACCAAGACCTAATCCTAAATGAACTTCCAAGCCATGAATTCTTTGAAGAACTTGGCATCAAAGACAAATTGGTTTACTACCCAACGGTTACTCGTGAAGAATATCCAAACCAAGGTCGTGTAACGACAGCGATTGAAACTGGCGAATTGTTTGAAAAAATTGGGCTACCACGTTTCAACCCAGAAACTGACCGCGCTATGCTTTGTGGCAGCCCAGCATTCTTAGATGACGTTGCAGCACTTCTCGATCAACATGGTCTAAAAGAATCACCTAAAATGGGTGTACTGGGTGATTATGTTATTGAACGTGCATTCGTTGAAAAGTAAGATCGTATAAAGATATTAAAAAACCGAAGCTTAGGCTTCGGTTTTTTTATTTACTCTGCTTGTCTTTTTCTCTAATATTTGTACAAAAGAACAAATCTTAAATTTATACAATGACCTTTCCAAAACTCAATTTTAAAGACTATTTACACCCAAGACCTCAACCTAAAGGTCTCGATGTACAGTGTAAACTTCGGCATTTCGCCCTCATTACTTATGCACTCGACCCTACACGCTTCAAAGACATTATTCCCCCTCGATTTAAATTAGACACTATCCTTTATCAAGGTCAACAATGTGCTTTGATGTCTGTCGTTCCTTTTATTGATGTTGACTTTAGCTCCGCCGTCTACCCTTTTCCTAAATTTACTATGGGACAAACCAACTATCGAGTGTATGTGATTGATCAGGAAACGCAGGAACGTTGTGTTTGGTTTCTAGGCACAACTTTGGACTCTTGGACGCTGATCTTTCCACGCTATGTTTGGCAACTGCCATGGCATCCAGCCCAAATTGAGTTTGACTGTCTACAAGATCCGACTGGCTTATACACACAATACAAAATGCGAACCCAATCTGCATGGGCTAGCTCTGAAGTGAATTTAATTCAGGCTCAAGATGACCACTGGTTTTTTGAAGGCTTTCCAGATTTAGAAAGTTACCAAGTCTTTCTTACACATCCTTTGGCAGGATTTTATCATCGCCGTGATGGCAAACTCGGTACATATCGTGTGTGGCATGAGCGCTTAAATCCTAGACCCGCAACACTGCACTACGCGCGCTTTGAGCTGTTAGCAAGGCTTAACCTTATATCCTATGAAGATCAACTCAAGCCTTATAGTGTACTGATTGAACCGATCAATGAATTTACAATTTACTTACCCCCAAGCGTACTCGAAACTGTAGCAAATTAAATTCTAAAAAAATTAATTCTATTTAAGTTATTGAATACTAGAGGCAATGAATAAATTTCAGCCAAACTCAAGACATATTGGTTGTTTTTCTCCACAATTTCTCTATAATTCAACAAAACAGACAAGTCTGTCTATTTTTGCTGAAATACTGAATGACCGAAAACATTCAGAGGGTACAAAAAAATATAAGAAGGCACGTTTAAGTTGCTCATATTCATATCACTCATTAGTGTCAAATAATGAGTGATATGAAAAATAAATTATTATCAGCAAAGCGCGATAATCTAACAGTTATCGCGCTTATTTATTTTTGATTGAATTTTATAAAAGTCTGCATGATTTCAATCAATAAGAATGTGATTCTTAGATGCCACATTCTTATTTTTAATAATTTAAGCCGCAGCTAATTCCATCTGAATCAATGTATTCACACGCTTCCAATACTCTTCCAAATGCACTTGATTTGGGTCAATTTGAGCTTGAATAGTCATTCCATCCAAAATACTAGAAAGAAAACCAGCCAACTGTTCATCTTGCTTCACCCCTAAATGATGCAATGCTTGGCGCAACTTTCCTTTTAACCACTCTTTATAATCAATTGCTGGTTGGAGCGATGACGGATAAATTTTTGAAATTTCTTCGACTGCTTTTTGAAACATGCAACCATTAAAGTCTGTCGTATGAAACCATGTATTATACCATTCAAAAATTGCGCGAATATGTGAGAGATAATCACTTGGGTCACACGCAGCAATCGTTGCATCGAGAGACTGCTGCAAATTTTGGTTTCTAGTCACTAAGCATTCTTCAATTAATTTAGCTTTGGAAGGGAAATATTTGTAAAATGTCATTTTAGCAACGCCAGACTCACTAATAATTCGATCCACACCGATAGAATTGTAGCTATGTGAGTTAAAGAGATTAAGCGCTGTATTAATGATGTCTTCTTTTTTTGACATTTATTTTACCTGATGCACAAAACTTTAAAATTAGGCCACTGCCCCATAAGAACACCACAAGAATATGAAATATATCGTTTCAAAACGATATTATATATCAAATTTAAAACAACACTGTTTTTTTATGGAAAATCTCACTAACATTAAAATAAGCACATGAAATATAAGAGATTTAAATTAAATAAAAAAACTAGAAGAATGCAACCTTTTTCACTATGATAAAAAATGATGAAAATTAAAATTTAACGCTCTATGAACACCCTTTCCTTTACTCAGTCTGAACATACCCGCGAAGAAGTTTTATACTTTATTCAGCACTCCTTAAGTCCAGAGTTATGGAAATCAAATACTCAAGTGGTCCATGCCCTAAAGCAGGCAACAGGAGATCATGCCTTATTTAAGCATCCTATCCTTACACGGTTGTACCAATGTCAACTGACCCTTGAGCAGTTAAAATTAATTCATCTGAATTATTTTACAGCTATTGTCAAAAATTTTACCGATGCCTTAAGCATGGTGATCTACCAAGCATTACAACTTGAAAACAACAGTAATATTAAGGCACAAGACCGTATTGCGGCAAAGATATATGCGCGTTATCTACTCTCACTCAATCTTTTTGATGAATTGGGTTTTAACACGCATCAACTTGAAAAAAGCTCCCCTGCAAAATCGCACTTGGTTTATTTTTTAAAGCTGATGCAACAACTCAAACTCGATGTCCCTGACCAAAAACAAACTCAAGCCGAAGCATTCTCTCTTACACAGTTTATTCAAGAGCATATTCATTCTTATGCAGACTTATTGTTGATTTTGGCTTGTACTGAACTGCAAGTGATTAAGTTCAGTGAAGCACTCAGAACAAATCTCGCGGTGTATGATTCTTCGTTTACCAATGGTTATTATGCATGTCATGGTATTGCTAAAGCCAGTGACCAAACTCTTGCAAACGATGATAATCATGAAGACGATATTTGGTTGCTATTCACGCAAAGCTACCAACCAAAAGACGAGTCATATTTTAAACAGCTTCAAGCTGAATATTTAAATCTGTGGAATGACTTTTGGACAAAGATGTATTTGCATACTCACTAATTCATCTTAATAGCTGTACGTCCATGTACACTCTCATATTCGTCTTAAACATGCAGAAGTTCCATCCTATGGAGTGTTAAACGTCAAACTACTGTAAGGCTGTAAACCGAATCTTAAACGCTAAACGTATTCGCAATTACATCCTATTCATATTCTACAGTCGAATTTTCTAAAACGCTCTTTTTCCGCTCAGCTAATGCCTTAGTCACGACTTGATAGCCAGCTGTCAAACCTAACGTTGCCATAATACCTGCAACAATCATATCGGGCCACATACTTCCTGTCCCAAACACACCTATAGCTGCAAAGATAACCGCCACGTTTCCAATCGCATCATTTCGACTACAAAGCCAAACCGATTGCATATTCGAGTCCCCTTCGCGGTAAGCATATAAAATGACAGCACAAACCACATTCGCAAGCAAAGCAATCACACCAATCACGCCCATAGTCATAGCTTCAGGCGGAATCCCTAGCACATAAGCATAAATCACTTTGCCTATCACAACTAAGCCAAACAACGCCATGGTTATACCTTTCAGCAAGGCTACTGTCGCTCGCCAGTATAAACTCGCACCGAGCACTGCCAGTGAAATACCATAATTCACCGCATCACCAAAAAAGTCTAAGGAATCAGCCCATAATGATGATGAATGCGCATAAGCCCCACCAATGAGTTCCACCACAAACATAGCTAAATTAATAAATAAGGCAATCCATAATGCCGTTCTAAACTTACTATTCGGCTTTTGTGGTGCGGGTGTACAACTACAAGAAGAACACGCCATATTAGCGACCTCTATCACTACTTGATCATTTTATATTATGATTAAAAACCATGGAGTCACTCTAAGGTCAAGTAAAATGAATCAACAAAACTCATCTCCTGTTTATTTAATAAAAGACTTAGTCCAAAAAACTGGCTTAAGTGCCGATACCATTCGTTTTTATGAAAAGAAAAATTTATTAGAACCTTCTTTTCGCGGGGACAATAACTATCGCTATTATCAAGATGAGGCGCTTAAACGACTCATTTTTATTAAACGTTGCCGTGCGCTGGATATCTCACTCAAAGAAATTGAATATCTCATCCAATTGGAGCAGAACCCACAACAGGACTGTAGCGCGGTCAATCAATTGATAGATGAGCATTTAAAACAAGTCGAGCAAAAAATAGTTGAACTAAAAAAATTCCAAATTCAGTTGCAACAACTGCGTCAATCCTGTGCCACGCTATCAACCATTGATGATTGTCAAATTTTAAGGCAACTTGAAGCGGAAACTTCTGACGAATAGCAGAACCTTGACATGCCTGATGGCTTAACTTCACTTTTATGCCTAGTCTTCACTTTCTTTCATCTAAATATGCAAAGACTCGTATAGAATTTTTATCTTTTCTTTTTCAAATCAGCGTGAATTTTATATGAGGCACTTTATTTTTTTAATTTCTATCTTTATAAAGACATCATTCTTCGCTAAAAGAAATATTATTTATTATTTAAAATTAAAGCCTTGAATAAAAATTTATGATACTCACTAGCAGTTAAATTCCGAGTTTTTTACTAGGTTGAATCTATTTTTTAAAGCACTACAATAAAACCATATTTTTTTTATGCCTTAGTTTGATCATGAGCATTTCTCACGTTACTGAACTTCTTTCACCGGCTGGTTCGCTTAAAAATATGCGTTATGCCTTTGCCTATGGTGCAGATGCAGTCTATGCAGGACAACCCCGTTATAGTTTACGTGTGCGCAATAATGAATTTGATCATGACAATTTAGCTATCGGCATTCAAGAAGCGCATGACTTAGGCAAAAAGTTTTATGTGGTCGTCAACATTCAACCCCATAACTCAAAGCTCAAAAACTTTATTCGTGACCTCACACCTGTGGTTGCGATGCAACCCGATGCCCTGATCATGTCAGATCCTGGGCTGATTATGATGGTACGTGAGCATTTTCCAGACATGGATGTGCATCTTTCTGTTCAAGCCAATGCTGTCAACTGGGCTACTGTAAAATTTTGGAAAAACATGGGACTGACTCGTGTCATTTTGTCCCGTGAATTATCCATTGATGAAATCGAAGAAATTAAGCAGCAAGTGCCAGACATGGAAATTGAGGTTTTTGTGCATGGTGCGCTATGCATGGCGTATTCAGGACGTTGCATGCTTTCAGGCTATATGAATAAACGTGATGCCAATCAAGGGGCATGTACCAATGCTTGCCGTTGGGAATACAAAGTCCATCAGACTACGCAAGATGAAAATGGCGATGTGATCCCCGTTCAAAATCTGAATACAAACTCCAACTGCTGTTCAAATTCTGATGTTGATGAAGTGCATATGCAAGCACAGCATCAGTTCGATGAACCCGTATTATTACAACGTCATGATGAAGACATGTTTGCTGCTGAAGAGGATGAACATGGTACTTACTTTATGAACTCAAAAGACTTGCGCGCGGTGCAACATGTTGAGCGCTTAACCCATATGGGCATCCATTCTTTAAAAATTGAAGGACGTACCAAGTCTTATTTTTACTGTGCCCGTACTGCTCAAATTTATCGCAAAGCCATAGATGATGCGCTCGCAAATAAGCCTTTTGACCCATCACTCATGACACAACTCGAAGGTCTGGCGAATCGTGGTTATACCGAAGGTTTTTTACGTCGCCACGTACACAGCGAATATCAAAACTATGCAAATGGCTCATCTAGTTTTGACCATCAACAATACTGCGGTGAAATTGTAGAGCGAAATAGCGATTATCTGAAAGTCGATGTCAAAAACCGTTTTGTGGTGGGCGATGTACTTGAACTCATGACCACGTCAGGCAATATCACCTTTAAATTGACAGAAATCCTCGATAAAAAAGGCAATCCAATACTTGAAGCGAAAGGCTCAGGACATGTAGTTGAAATACCTGTTCCTGCTGATGTCGACATGCGTTATGCCCTACTCATTCGTAACTTGCCGCATTCAAGCAATGATATTTCAGCGCCTGCATTGGCTTATGTTGCAAGCTGACTGGGGATAATGCCATGGCACTACGAATAACAGATGCGTGTATTAACTGTGATATGTGCCTTCCTGAATGCCCCAATACTGCTATTTTTGAAGGTGACAAGATTTATGAAATAGACGTCAGCCGTTGTACAGAGTGTGTTGGTTTTTATGACACCCAAACCTGCGTCGATGTTTGCCCAATTGCCTGTATCGAGCCACACCCAGAACACATGGAAACTCAGCAACAACTGCTAGAAAAATTTAAAGGATTGAACTTATTTAGCGTCTAACCTTGGGGAAAGTAGAAAAGAAACCGAGTACTGACCACACTCAGAGTTTCAAAACAAAAACTGGGCAAAGAATAACAATAAACAACAACTAAATGAAAAAGCCAAAGTGATCTGGGGAACACTTTGGCTTTTTCTTTGCCCGAAATCATCATTCCAAAAAAAAAGGAACTCAGGCTGTTAGCGACCAGAGTTCCTATAAAAGTACAACTAGAGCTTAGTCATACAACATAAAGGGAAAAAGCCAACGTAGATTTTGGGAGAGCGTTGGCTTTTTCATTTCACACTTACAACCCAGAACGAATAATATAATCAAAAGCAGACAGAGATGCTTTCGCGCCTTCACCTGTAGCAATAATAATTTGCTTGTAAGGCACAGTCGTACAGTCACCTGCGGCAAATACACCTTTGACATTGGTTTCATTGCGATCGTTAATCACAATTTCATTACGATTTGAAAGCTCAACCGCTGTTTCTTTTAAGAAATCGGTGTTTGGCAATAAACCAATTTGTACAAAGATTCCTGCAAGCTCAACCGTATGTTCTACATCGGTTGCACGGTCTTTATATTTCAATGCTGTCACTTGTGAACCATCACCTACAACTTCGGTTGATAAGGCATTCAGAATGACTGTGGTGTTAGGCAGACTATGCAATTTGTCTTGCAACACTTGGTCAGCACGTAGTTTGGTATCAAACTCAACCAAAGTTACATGTTCTACAATCCCAGCAAGATCAATTGCCGCTTCGACACCTGAGTTCCCCCCACCAATTACGGCAACACGTTTGCCTTTAAACAGTGGACCATCACAGTGTGGACAGTAAGCAACACCACGAGTACGGTATTCTGCTTCACCCGGTACATTCATTTCTCTCCAACGTGCGCCTGTAGAAAGGATGACTGTTTTAGATTCAAGCTTCGCACCATTTTCTAAAGTGACTTCAACCAAACCATTCGCGGTCTCATCTGCACCTTTGATGTTAGAAACACGTTGTAAGTTCATGATGTCCACACCGTACTCACGTACATGTGCTTCCATTTCAGCAGCAAACTTTGGCCCTTGGGTCTTTTGAATGGAGGTATAGTTTTCAATGTCCATGGTATCCATGACTTGACCACCCATACGTTCAGCCACGATCCCCGTTTTAATGCCTTTACGCGCTGCATAAATGGCTGAGGTATTTCCTGCAGGACCACCACCAATCACGAGAACATCAAAAGCATCTTTGGCATTAAGTTTTTCAGCTTCTTTGGCTGCTGAATTGGTATCCAGTTTGGCAATAATCTCTTCCAAAGTCATACGACCTTGACCGATATGGTTGTTGTCTTGGAACACCATTGGTACAGCCATGATTTTGCGCTCTTCAACTTCATCTTGGAAGAATGCACCATCAATCATGGTGGCTGTCGTACCTGGGTTGTAAATGGCAATCAGGTTCAACGCTTGCACCACGTCTGGACAGTTATGACAGCTTAAAGAGACAAATACGTCAAAGTCAGACTGGATGCCCAAAGCTTTGATTGAAGCCAAAACTTCATCTGATACTTTGGGTGCGTAACCTGAGGTTTGTAACAATGCCAAAATCAAAGAGGTAAACTCATGCCCCATTGGTAGACCTGCAAAGAAGACACGAGGCTCTTCACCAGCTTTTGCCACACCGAAGCTCGGTGCACGTGAGTTTTGACCATCAAAACGTGCAGTCACCAGTGGAGACAGTGCTGCAACCTCTTCAACCAATTCTTTGATTTTGTCTGATTTCTCAGAACCGTTCAAAGTTGCGACCAATTCAATCGGACCTTCAAGGCGTTCAAGAAGCGTTTTTAATTGAGCTGAAGTATTTTGATCTAACATGGTTAAGCTCTCCAAAGCAGTCTGTAAAATTATTTGATAAAAGAATCATAGAGTAAATCTAAAAATAGATAAAACAGTTTGTTTTTATTTTAATAATCGGTTTTATAGATTTTAAGGTGTTTTCTTGAATCATTTCATAAAGCTATATGGGGAATTTAAATGATTTTTCAACTGATTCGCAGTTTAGTGAGCTGAAATTCGGTATGATCGAGACAGTTAAAAAATAGGGAAGTAACTGATGCAATTACAACGTGGTATTTATCAACATTATAAAGGGCAACTGTATCAAGTCTTACATGTGGCAACACATAGTGAAACTGAAGAAAAACTGGTGGTTTATCAGTGTTTATATGGTGATTACTCGATTTGGGTGCGTCCATTTGCCATGTTTACTGAAACGGTAATGCTAGAGGATGACCGCGAGGTTGAGCGCTTTAAACTGATTCAAGAAGTATAAACGAAGCTAAGTAAAGTAGAGGGGATTTGATGATGCATGCAGAATTTTTGAGTAAAGTATCGGCCTTATATCATCGCTTTCAAGAACATGATAGTGAGCAAACAGATCGTATTGCACGCTTTCGCAATATTGAACCCGAGTCTGCACAATTTTTGGCGCAACTGCTTCATATTCAGCAGCCTGAGCAGATATTAGAAATAGGTACATCAACAGGTTACTCAACATTATGGCTAGCTTATGCAGCACAGCAAGTGAATGCTCGATTAACCACTTTGGAAATTGATGCTGAGAGAAGTCAGCAAGCCGCTAGTCATCTTGCAGATTTCAATTTATCCAATGGCGTTGAATTTTGGGTCGGTGATGCAGCTGAATATCTGAAGCAGGCGCAAGCCATCTTTGATTTTATATTGCTAGATGCTGAGCGTGATGCTTATATCGACTATTGGCCAGATTTGAAACGACTAATGTGTGTTTCACGCGGAGTTTTGGTGGTTGATAATGTTCTATCGCATGCGGATCAAGTTGCAGATTTTATAGCACTTATTCAGCAAGAAAAGCAGTTTAGTTTGTCTACACTGGCGATTGGCGCAGGTTTGTTGTTAGTGACGAGAGATCATGAAAAACAATCAGGATAAATCCTGATTGTTTGTGCTTGAAAAATTAATGAATACTTAAGCGTGTAAAGTGCAAATCATATTCTAAATATTTATGAACAAAGGCTGTTTTATTATTACATCGAACTAAATTGTTATAAACAAATTCAGGCACGGGAT